>DASUUK010000073.1 GCA_036374135.1 Euzebyales bacterium | reverse complement strand
CGCGGTCCGCGCCCGCGGCGGGGTCGCGACGCCGACCTCGCCGCTGTGCCCCGACCTCGCTGGTGGATCGACACCATCGAGACCCAACATCCTGGCGCCGGCGCTTCAGGCGACACCGCGTCTGCCTGATCAGAGCGGTACTCAATGCCCGTCGCGCCGGGTCGTCGGATCAGCGCGCCTGTAACGCGTCCATCCCGACCGCGATCGCGAGGATCAGCCGGCGGTCTACCGAGCGGTCGGGGTCTCCGCTCATGTCGATCGTGTAGACGTCGCGGAACTTGCCGATGTGCCGGCGGTGTGAGCCGAGCACGGTTCCGTTGCGTTGGAACGTGAAGTGGTACGGGATGGGAAGCCAGTCCGCGACGTTCTCGATGTAGGGGACGAATCCGACCGCCCGGCGAAACAGCGCAACCGCTAGGCTCTGCTCCGCCGCAGTAGCGACCTCCACCCCGTTGGCGTCGTAGAGTCGGTACGCTGAGCGCAGCAGGCTTGCTCCGAAGACCTTCTGGATCTCTCCGATCTTGGTTCCGTCGGCGGCGGTGACGTCGTAGCGTGCGCGTGGATCGAACCGCTGGCGGGCCTTGATGCGCATGAGCTCGACGCTGCGGCTGTCGTCGGCGTAGAACCGGATGTCCTCCTTGAACGTGAACCGCTTCTGACGGACGAAACAGAACGGCGGCCCGGGGTCGTCACCGTCGCCGTGCGGCAGGGAGAACTCGTAGTCGTTGACGACCGGCCGGAACCGCTGGCGGAGTATGAACCGATCGTGCTCGTTCGGGTCGAGCCGGAATGGAGCGCTCATGCAACAGCCTGACTGATGGAACTGTGGCATCTTACGAGCGGGTGCCGCTGAGATGCGTGTGCTCGGGCGTGGCGGGGATGTCGTCGGCGGTCAAGGTTGCTGTTCGCGGGCGACACGCTCTCGCCACCCTCCGGTGCCGTCAGCCGGCTGCCGCCGTCGACGCCGGATGCCGGTCGCGATGGTCGGAGAGCACGCCCGAGTTCGACCGGGACCGTACCACGTCGACGACCAGGGGCGACGACCGCCACCGACGGCGAGACCGATGACGTACTGCAGGTCTCCGTCGACGACGCTGAGCTTGCCGGTTGCGTTCCAGGATGCGTGCAGCACGCCAGCGGCCAAGAGGCTGCCGCCGGTGGCGACGTCGGTGCGGGCGACCAGGCACCGCGCTGCAGGCGCCATGAGGAACAGCACGCCGAGGTTGACCAGCGCCTCCCGCATGCCCGAGGTGCCACGGATCTGCAGGGGGATGTGCACCCGCGAACGGCACGGCCGTCAGGAGGGCGCCCTTCATCAGCCCGTAGCGGCCCCTGAAGTGGCGTTGCACCATGCCTTTGCCAGCCGGTCCCTTCCCACAGGTTGAGCAGCAGGGCGCCGTAGACGATTGGCGGGCGGCCTGATGCTGTGGGACCTGAGCGTTGAGAGCTGGATCAGGGCCGCCTGCTCCGTCACCAACCGCGACCTGACGAACGCGGAGTGGGAGCGCCATGTCGGCGACTTGCTCCCCCGGATCTCCACGTGCGCGTCGCCGAGCCGGAACTGACGGGAGCCGTCTGGCGAGCGCAGCTGTACGCGACGCTGCCTTCGGCCGCCCCGGCACGAAGGCGTCGCGGACCCTTGACTCGCCGCCTGCCAGGCCGTCAACCCGAGCGCTTGGCGGCGCGGCGACCTGTCGGCCCGTGAGATACGGCAGACGGGCCACCCGCCAACGCGGGAACTGCGGGTCGACGTGGCCACCTACGGATGCCCGTCCGACGGGCGGCCATCTCCGTCGGGCCGCTGCCCGGCACAGGCGCGCTGGCACCCCACCGCGTCAAGGTCGATGTTGCCGGCGCATCCGTCGGTCAGATCGTGGACCAACGCGGCGTCCACCACGACCCCGGTCGCCGACATCCAACGGGTCGCGGGTCAACACGTCCGGGTTGGTTGTGCTGTCTATCGTGATCGCGAGGCTGGCGGTTCTCCTGGATGGCTCGTGCTGAACGAGCAGGTATGCGTCGATCGAAGGTGGGATGCGGCGACGGGTCGGATGCGGCGACATCCGCTGGCGCTGGAGGCGACCGCCGAGTGAGGTCGCGGTGCCGGAGCCCCATATCCCGCCGTGATGTCCCGGTCCAGCGCGAAGTTTCGCGGCGTGACCGTGCGACGCGCACCGGGCGAGCATCGAGGCTGCCAGCTCATTGATGCCGTCCTGGGCGCCGTAGAAGGCCCCAGCTCGACGCGCTCGATCACGAGGCTGTCGGGCTGGAGGAGCACTCGGCCGGGGTCGACCGCGTCGCGCCCCGACCCGTTTCTCTCACCTCGCGGGGGCTGGCGCCAGGCCTCCAAGGGGCTGTGAAGGCGTCATCATCTCACCGTGAACGACTGCTTGAGCTCGGCCTTGGAGCTGTTGCCGGCGTAGACATCGATCGTGCCGTGCTCCACGACGAACTTCCCGCGGTTGTCGTAGAAGCCGAAGTCGCTGCGGTCGAGCGTGAACGTCACCGTCCGCGTCTGGCCCGGCTCGAGCGTCACGCGCTCGAAGCCGCGCAGCCGACGCACCGGCTGCGAGATGCTTGCGACCGGGTCGTGGATGTAGACCTGCACGACTTCGTCGCCCTCTCGGCCGCCGGTGTTCGTGACGTCGACCGACGCCGTGAGGCTGCCGTTGCGCGAGACGCTCGACGAACTCAGCCGCAGGTTCGTGACATCGAACGTCGTGTAGCTCAGGCCGTGGCCGAACACGAACAGCGGGTCGCAACTCGGGATGTCGCGATGCTGCGAGTTCCACTTCACGTCTTTGTTGCACGGGCGCCCGGCGGGCTCGTGGTTGTAGTAGATCGGCACCTGGCCGACACGGTACGGGAACGACGCCGGCAGCTTGCCGCCCGGGTTGACCTTCCCGAACACGACGTCGGCCACCGCGGGGCCGGCCTGCACGCCCGGGAACCACGCTTCGAGGATCGCCGGCGCGTCCTCGACGATGTTCTCCAGCGCCAGCGGGCGGCCGCTGAACAGCACCACCGCGACCGGCTTGCCGGTCGCCTTGATCGCCCGGAGCAGCTCCTCCTGCCGGCCCGGGAGATCCAGGGTGCTGCGCGAATTCGCCTCGCCGCTCATCTCGCGCGTCTCGCCCAGGGCGAGCACCACCTGGTCGGCCGCGTTCGCGACCGCCACCGCCTCAGCGAATCCGGCGTCCGAGCCGCAGCCCTCCGGATCCGTGTGCGGCACCTCGGTGTTCGAGAGCGTGCAGCCCTCCGCGTAGGTCGCGCCCGGGCTCTGCTCGTTGATGCCGTCGAAGACGGTCACGACGTCCCGGTCGTCGCCGCGCCCCCACCACGGGCCCAGCATGTCGTGCTGGTTCTTGGCGAGCGGCCCGATCACGGCCGTGGACTTGGCCGGGTCGAGCGGCAGGATCCCGCCCTCGTTCTGGAGCAGCACCATCGACCTGCCGGCGGC
>DASUUK010000072.1 GCA_036374135.1 Euzebyales bacterium | reverse complement strand
CGCGCGAAGGAGTACGGCGTGAGCGCCGAGACGCTGCATACAGCCTGGTGGGAGCGTGCGCAGTCGTTCGGAGTTATGTCGAACGCCGTCGAGCAGGTCACCGGCCGCGTCCAGTATCGGGAGCCGACCGGCCACGAGCATCGGCGCAGCACCTTCCGGCTGCTCGGACCCGCCGGACTGACTGAGCACGACTCGACGTTCACGCGCCGGGACGTCGTCCGCGCGTGGTGCGAGCAACTGCCGGCCGGTGCTCCAGCCAAGCAGATCACCGCGCTCACCGATCAGTTCCTCGAGCGGGACGACGTGGTACGCCTTGTCGCGCGCGACCATGCGGACGACCGCGGTTCCGTGATTCACGCCGGCGAGGCGCTCCACACGACGGCCGAGCTGCTCGCGACTGAGCAGTGCGCACTCGACACTGCCCTGGCGACGTCGGTGCTGGCGTTGTCGACCGCGACCGGGTCGCCGCCGCGGTCGCGCGTCGACCGAGCCTCGGCGACGACCAGGCGGAGATGGTCAGACGGATCGCCACCTCCGGTGCCGGTGTCGAGGTCGTCGTCGGCAAGGCGGGCGCGGGCAAGACCTTCGCACTCGACGCCGCCCGCGAGGCGTGGCAGTCCGCTGGCTACGAGGTCATCGGCACCGCGCTGGCTGCCCGTGCCGCAGCCGAGCTGCAGGACGGGTCCGGCATCCCCAGCGGCACCCTTCACGGGCTGCTCGACCACTTCAGACGCGGCATGGAGCTCAACTCGCGCACTGTCGTGGTCGTCGACGAGGCCGGCATGGTCGGCACCAGGCAACTCGCATCGTTGATCGACCACTGCGCGGCAGCCCGAGCGAAGCTCGTTCTCGTCGGCGATCCGTACCAGCTGCCCGCGATCGAGGCCGGTGGCCTGTTCCACGGGCTCGTCAACCGTCTGCCCGCTGTGGAACTCACCGAGAACCGCCGCCAGCACGCCACCTGGGAGCGCGCAGCGCTCGACGAGCTGCGCAGCGGCGATCCCAGCACGGCGATCAACGCGTACAACGAGCACGACCGCATCGTGACGGCCGACAACGCCGAAGCCCTGCGCGATCGCCTGGTGGGGGACTGGTGGCTCGCCCGCGCCGAGCACGGCGCGGACAGCACCATCATGATCGCTGCCCGCCGCAGCGACGTAGCCGACCTCAACGCCCGCGCCCGTCTCCGCATGAAGGCCGCCGGCCGCCTCATCGGGCCCGAGCTGACCGCGAACGATCGCTCATTCCAAGCCGGCGACGAGGTCGTTTGTCTCCGCAACGATCGTCGCCTCGGCGTCCTCAACGGCACGCGCGCCACAGTCACGAGCGTCGATGTCGCCGAGCGGACGCTTGCGTTCTCAACCAGAGGCGGGCCCTCGATTGCCGTGCCCGCCGCGTACCTCCACGCGGGCCATCTGGCCCACGGCTATGCCATCACTGGCCACAAGGCCCAGGGCATGACCGCCGACCGGGCCTTCGTCCTCGGCGCCGACACCATCTACCGCGAGTGGGGCTACGTCTCGATGTCGCGCGGGCGAGGTATTAACCGGTTGTACGCCGTCGCGGACGGACTCGATGTCGGTGAGACACACGAGCCTTCGCCACGGCGTCGGGCTCCACGGCGGCCGCTTGCGCTGGTTCACGCGCTGCGTCGCGTTGAGAGGACTTCGCTCGCTGTCGAACGCGGCGATCCTGAGATCGCCAGGTAGCCCGGCAGATCGCGGCGCAGACGCCGGAGGTCTTCGCCTACGAGCCATCTCCGACCGGCGATACCCTGGGTATCCGGGGCTACTCGATGGCGCCCGGCACGAGGCGCCAACTGCTCGCAGGCGGCCCTGCCCATGGTCGGGTCTCGTATCGACTCCCACCCTCACGGAGCCTGTCAAGCATTTTGAGACAGTCCGGTGGGGAATTTAGCGAGTCACCTCCAGTGAGTCATCGGGTCGGTTGATCCAGGCTGTGGTGGGCAGCTGCGGTGCCTGGGGAGGCTTGCGGACGAACCGTTCGGGGTGGG
>DASUUK010000071.1 GCA_036374135.1 Euzebyales bacterium | reverse complement strand
GCGCGCGGTCCGCCTTCGATCCGGCGTCGCTGCCCACGACCACCGCCGAGGTCTTCTTCGACACGCTCGACGTCACCTTGCCGCCGCGGTCCTCGACGGCGCGCTTCGCCTCGTCCCTCGTGTAGCCCTCCAGGCCTCCGGTCAGGACGATCGTCCAGCCTTCGAGGGTGCGCTCGACGGCGACACGATCCGTCGTGGTTCGCACGCCGAGCTCGACGAGCTCGTCGACCAGGGCGGCGTTGCGCTCGTTCGCGAAGAAGGCGACGACCGCCTCGGCGATGATCCGGCCGATGCCGTTGACGGCCGCGATGTCCTCGACGTCTGCGGCACGCAGGGACGCGAGATCCCCGAACACACGCGCGAGCAGACGGGCGGTCGTCCCGCCGACGTGGCGGATGTTCAGTCCGATCAGCAGGCGCTCGAGCGGCTGCTGCTTCGACCGCTCGATGCCGTCGAGCAGCATCCTGACCTTCTTCTCGCCGAAGCCGTCGAGTGCGAGCAGGTCGTCGGCATCCAGCCGGTACAGGTCCGCGATGTTGGTGACCAGACCCGTGTCGAGCAGGATCCGCGCCGTCTCGTAACCCATCCCGTCGATGTCCAGCGCACCACGGCCCGCGTAGTGGGCGAGCGACTCGAGCAGGCGGTTGGGGCAGTCGATGTTCGAGCAGTAGCTCGCGGCCTCGCCATCGAGGCGCTCGATCGGCTGCCCGCAGAACGGGCAGGTGTCGGGCATCTGCCAGGGCCCCGCCGCCTCGACCTCGGGCGGCCGCCTGGCGGGGACGTAGCCGACGACCTCGGGGATCACGTCGCCGGCCTTGCGGACGATGATGGTGTCGCCGGGCCGGACGTCCTTCGCGCGCGCCTGGTCCTCGTTGTGCAGGGTCGCCAGCTGCAGCGTCGATCCCGCCACCAGGACGGGATCGAAGGAGGCGAACGGCGTGACCTTGCCGGTGCGGCCAACGTTGACGAGGATGTCGCGCAGCACCGTCTGCTGCTCCTCGGGGGGGTACTTGTAGGCGATCGCCCAGCGCGGCGCGCTGCTCGTCGAGCCCAGCCGTCGCTGGTGGCCGAAGTCGTCGACCTTCACGACGACGCCGTCGATCTCGTACGTGGGGTCGTGGCGGTGCTCGCCCCAGTGTTCGATGAAGGCCAGCACCTCGTCGATGGTTTCGAACGTCCGCGTCTCGGCGGCGACCGGCAGGCCGGCCGCCTTCAGCAGCTGCAGGAATTCCTGGTGGCTGGTGACGTGGAGCTCCTCGGCCACGCCCATGCCGTGGCAGATCAGCGCCAGGGGACGCGTCGCGGTGATGCGTGGGTCCTTCTGCCGGAGCGCACCCGATGCGGCGTTGCGCGGGTTGGCGAACCGCGGCTCGCCCGCCTCCTCGCGCGCGGCGTTCATCGCCTCGAACCTGGCCACCGGGTAGTGGATCTCACCACGGACCTCCAGGACCGCGGGCGGGTCGCCCAGGTTCAGCACCCCCGGGATGCCCGCGATCTCACGCACGTTGGCACTGACGTCCTCACCCGTGTCGCCGTCGCCGCGGGTCACCGCGCGCACGAAGAAGCCGCGCTCGTAGCGGACGCTGATCGCCACACCGTCGATCTTGAGCTCGCAGGTCCAGCGCGGCGTCGTGCCCTCGAGGTTGCGTTCGACCCGCTCCGCCCACTCGCGCAGCCCATCCTCGGCGAAGACGTTGTCCAGCGACAGCATCCGCTGCTCGTGGCGGACGGTGGCGAACGCGCCGGACGGCGGCGCGCCCACCAGATGGGTCGGCGACGAGGGATCGTCGAGCTCGGGGTGCTGCTCCTCGATGCCGCGCAGACGCTGCAGCATCGCGTCGAACGCCGCGTCGGTGACCTCCGGATCGGACAGCACGTAGTAGCGGTAGCGGTGGCGCTCGAGCTCTGCTCGTAGCTCGGCCACCTCGCGGCGCAGATCGGCGTCAACCATCGGCGGCAGTGTAGGTCCGCGCGTAGCCCGACACGGGCAGCGGTCCACAACCACGGCGTGCGCGGTGCCGTGGCACGCATCGTCCGACCGGTGTCGTAGGACGTGCCGCCGCGTGTCCGCAGGGCCTGGCCCGCAGGGTCGTCACGCTCCGCACGCGCCCGCGGCACACTGGCAGTGGCATGCCGTCGCACGTGTGGTACGCAAGCTACGGCTCGAACCTGTCGCGCCGACGGTTCGAGCACTACCTGACCGGAGGCACCCCCGCAGGTGGTCGGCGCCGCTATCCGGGTGCCCGCGACCGGTCGGTGCCGTCGGAGGACCGCCCCCACCATCTGCCGTACCGACTGCGGTTCGGCGGGGCGTCACGGACGTGGGGTGGGGGGATGGCGTTCGTCGACACCGCGATCACCGGTCGCACGCTGGCGCGGATGTATCGGCTGACGGTCGGACAGTTCGGGGACGTGCACGCGCAGGAGAACGGCGGTGACGCCGACCCGACCGATCTCGCCGACCTCGCCCCCGGTCAGGCGGTGCGAGCGGGACGGGGCAACTACCCGCTCGTCGTCTGTTGCGGCCACGTCGACGCGATACCCGTGCTGACGTTCACCTGCGACACCGTCCCTGCGGGCGCGGCACCCGCACGCGCCTACCTTCGCACGATCGCGGGCGGTCTTGCCGAGTCACACGCGTTGACGACCGCCGGCATCGTCACCTACCTGCGCGCCGCTCCGGTGGTCCGCGCCGCCTACGACCGCGCGGCGCTGTCGACCATCGCGCGCGCAGGTGTGGCCGCGTCGATGGTGCCACCGCCCAGGCACTCGTCGCCGTCGTAGACGACGACGGCCTGCCCGGGCGCAACGCCCACCGGGCGCTCCTCGCGGAACTCGACCTGCACGCGACCGGCACCATCGTCGGTCACCGTCGCCGGCAGCGGCCGACCGCGGTACCGGACCTGGGCGGCCACCTCCCGACGACGCGGGGCGGTGCCGGCGACCCAGGAGACAGCCGTCGCGAGCACACGTGCGGTCTCCAGCAGCTCACGCGGCCCGACGCGCACGACGTCGCCGTCGATGCCGGTCACGTACAGCGGGTGGTCGGTGCCGGCGATCCCCAGACCCCGCCGCTGACCGACCGTGAACAGGTAGGCGCCGTCGTGGCGTCCCAGCGTGCGTCCGTCCGGATCCACGATCGGGCCCGGTCGGTGCCCGAGACGCGGTCGCAGGAAGCCTCCCAGGTCCCCTGACGGGATGAAGCAGATGTCGTGGCTGTCCGGCTTGGTCGCCGTGACCAGACCGCGTTCGCCGGCCATGCGCCGCAGCGCCGGCTTGGTGTGCTCCCCCACGGGCCACACGGTGTGCGCCAACTGCTCCTGGGTCGCCATGTACAGCACGTAGGTCTGGTCCTTGTCACGGTCCACCGCGCGCCGCAGCCGCCAGCGACCCGCGTCGTGACGCAACCGGACGTGGTGACCCGTGGCGAGCGCGTCGAACCCCATGGCCCGGGCGCGCTGCAGCAGCGCGCTGTACTTGACGCGCTCGTTGCAGCGCACGCACGGGTTGGGGGTGCGCCCCGCTGCGTACTCGGCGACGAAGTCGTCGACGACCCGCGCGCGGAACGGCGTCGACAGGTCCCACACGTAGTAAGGGATGCCCAGCAGATCGGCGACGCGACGCGCGTCGCGGGCGTCGTCCAGCGTGCAGCAGCCCTTGCCGGGTAGCCCCGACGGGGTGTCGGCCATCTTCAGGTGCACGCCCGTGACGTCGTGCCCCTGCTCCACGAGCAGCGCTGCGGCCATCGACGAGTCGACGCCGCCCGACATCGCAACGAGCACACGCATGTCCTCACGATATGCGCGGCGCGGATCCCGTGCCCACGGCCGCGCTCTGCCCGCCCGCGGTGTCGTCCGCGCCGCCCACCGGCGATCCTCCGCCGGTGCGATCCGCTCACGCGGGTCCGGGCCCTTCGTCGCGCGACCGGGTTCAGCCGGTGTCGGGCAGGGCGAGCGTGAGGGGTTCGTCGTCGGCCGCCGGCGGAGGTCGACGCTGCTCGCTGGCCGGGTGCTCGACCAGCGCGATCACGCGGCTGGCCATGAACCGGGCGGCGCGGACGACCGTGCCACCCCGCGTGACCTCGACGACCTCGACGGTGCTGCGGCTGACCGAGGTCTCCACACGGCGTCCCGCCCGTGTGGCGACGACGTCGAACGTCTGGACACCGTCGCCGGTGTCGACCACGATCTCGACCCGATCACCGCGCATGCCCTGCCCTGTCGTCCGGGGGAACCCACCGCCGTGCCTCAGCAAACCTGGCACACCCGATCATGACATCGATCGAACGCCTGTTCCAGGGGCCAGATCGTGGGCGCGGCGCGTGCGTCCGCCCCGGCGCCGGTGGACGCGCTACAGGAAGCCGCCGCCACGGTCGCGCAGGCGCTTGATCGCGTCGGTGATGATCGGCACGGCGCGCTCGACGTCGCCGGTGGTCGTCGCCCGCCCGCAGGTCAGGCGCACGTGGGCGCGGTTCGGATCGGCGCCGATCGCGGACAGCACGTGGCTCGGTGAGGCCGCCCCCGACTGGCATGCCGATCCGGTCGACGCGCAGACGCCTCCGGCGTCGAGCGCCGCCAGCAGCGCCTCGCCGTCGCACCCGGCCACGGCGACGTTCACGTTGTGGGGCAACCGTGCCGTCGCCGACCCGTTCAACGTGACGTCCTCGACGGCGCACAGGCCCTCGATCAGCCCGTCGCGCAGCGCGCGCAACCGGACGATCTCCTCGTCCGCCCCGGTGGCCGTCAGCTCCGCCGCCGCACCACAGCCGATGATGCCCGGGGCGTTGAACGTGCCGGACCGCACCCCGCGCTCCTGTCCCCCGCCGTGCAGCACCGGCACCGCGTCGACGTCGCGACGCAGCACGAGCACCCCGACGCCCTTCGGCCCGTTGAACTTGTGCGCCGACAGCGTGAGCGCGTCGATGTGCCAGTCGTCGACGCGCAGCGGCGTCCGCCCGAATGCCTGGACCGCGTCGCTGTGCAGGCACACGTCACGGTCGGCGAGGGCCGGCCCGATGACGTCGAGTGGCTGGATGGTGCCGACCTCGTTGTTGGCGGCCATCACCGACACGACGACCGTGTCGTCGGTGACGGCCGCCAACAGGCGGTCGGGATCGACGACGCCGTCCGCCTCCACACCGACGATCGTCAGGTCGAAGCCCTGGGCGTCACGCAGCCACACGGCCGCGTCCAGCACGGCGTGGTGCTCGATCGCGGTCGTCACGATGTGGTTGCCCCGCCCGGCGTCGCGCGCCGCCCAGGCGATGCCTTTGAGCGCTTGATTGTCCGCCTCGGTCCCGCCCGAGGTGAACAGCACGTCGAGCGGGTGCACGCGGAGCGCGACCGCGACCTGTTCGCGCGCCCGCTCGACGCGGGCGCGGGCGTCCCGACCGGTGCGGTGGATCGACGAGGGATTGCCGTAGCCGTGCTCGAACGCGGGCAGCATCGCGGCCAGCACCGCGGGGGCAAGTGGCGTCGTCGCGGCGTGGTCGAGGTAGATCATGACCCCACGCTACGCCCCGGCGGGCGACCGGTGCACGTCGAGGTCCAGCACGTATCCCAGCAGCGCGATGTGGGGCTCGGGCCACCAGTCGCGATCCGGCGCCCGGCGGAACCCCATCCGGTCGTACAACCGTCGCGCGGTGACCATCTCGTCGGTCGTGTGCAGGACGATCCGCCCACGTCCGGCCGCGACGGCACGGTCCACGCACGCCGCGACCAGCGCGGCGCCGGCGCCGCGGCGTTGCGCGGCGGGATCGACCGCGAGCATGCGGATGCCGGCGGCGTCGGGATCGTCGAACTCGGCGAACCTGTTGTCGCGACCCGGCACATAGGTGACGGCGCCGACCACCTCGGGGCCGCGCACGCCGACCAGCACCGGCGCGTGTGCGGCGCGCCCGGCGACGTCAGCCAGCGCGGCCCGGTAGTGGCCGTGCGGGACGCCCAGCGCGTCGTACGCGGCGAGCGTCAGCCGTGCGACCCGTTCGTGCTCGTCGACCCGCACGGGACGCACACGGACGCCCGATGTCACGGGATCATTCCGAACGGCGCTCGATCTCGTCGATCAACGCGGGCACGACCTTGTGCAGGTCACCCACCACGCCGAAGTCCGCGATCGAGAAGATCGGCGCGTCCGGATCGGTGTTGATCGCCGCGATCAGCTGGGACGTCTGCATGCCGGCACGGTGCTGGATGGCACCGGAGATGCCCGAACCGATGTACAACTGCGGCGCGACCGTCTTGCCCGTCTGGCCGATCTGGTGCTGGTGCGGGTACCACCCGGCGTCCGTGGCGGCGCGCGATGCTCCGACGGCCCCACCGAGCGTGTCGGCGAGCCGCTCGATCAACTGGAAGCCCTCCGCATCGCCGAGGCCCCGGCCACCCGCGGCGATGATCGACGCCTCCGTCATCTCGGGGCGGTCGCCGGACTCCTGCTCGACGACGTCGAGGATCTCGATCCGGCGGTCCTCGTCTGAGAGCGTGACAGCGAGGCTCGACACCGCCGCCGGCTCACCGTCAGCGTCGTCGGCCGCGGCGAAGGCGTTGGCCTTGATGCCGACGAACGCCTGGTGACCGTCGCGCACCCTGCACTGCGACAGCATGTCGCCGCCGAAGATCGCCTTGGTGGCGACCAGTCCGTCGTCGGCCACGGTCAGATCGACCGCGTCGGTGATCACCCCCGCGCCCCGCCGGACCGCGGTGCGCGCGACGATGTCGGTCAGGAACGGGTCGGCCGGGTACAGCAGGACGCCGGCGCCGGAGGCATCCAACGCGGCGGCGAGCGCGACCGCGTGGGGACCCGTGGCGTAGGACGTCACGGCCGCGTCGTCGAACGTGTGCAACGTGGTCGCGCCGTGGGCACCCAGCGCGGCGGCTGCATCGGCGGCCCCGGGGCCGAAGGCCACCGCGTGGACGTCATCGGCCAGCGCCCGCGCGGCCGCCAGGACCTGCAGCGACACCTTGCGCGGCACGCCGGCGTCGTGTTCGACCAATGCCAGGATGGTGCTCATCGTCGGCCTCCTACAGGATCTTCTGCTCGACGAGCCAGTCGGCCAGCGCCTCGGCGCCGACGGCACCGGATCCGTCGTCGGTGACCACGCGACCCGCCTCCTTGGGCGGGCGCGGCGCGATGTCGACGATGGCCGTCCGCGATCCGTCGAGTCCGACCTCGGCGGCGTCGACGCCGAGCGCGACGAGGTCCCGCACGTCGACGGTCTTCTTCTTGGCCGCCATGATCCCCTTGAACGTCGGGTACCGCGGCTCGTTGATCGCCTCGACCACCGACACGACCAGCGGTCCGGTCGCCCGCACCACCTGATGCCCGGCAGGCGTCTCGCGCTTCGCGGTGAACACGTCGCCGTCGATCTCGAGGTCCTTGACGTAGGTCAGCGCCGGCACGCCGAGGTGTTCGGCCAGCATGGCCGGCACCAGCATCGTCCGGGCATCCGACGACTGGTTGCCCATGATGATCAGATCGAACGGCTCATCGGCCAGGGCCGCGGCGAGCACCCGCGCGGTGGCGACGGCGTCACTGCCCGCGACCGCGTCATCGGTGATCTGGATCGCTCCGTCCAACCCGTACGACAACGCCTTGCGCACGGTCGTCCCGGCCTGGTCGGGCCCCATGCACAAGGCGATGATCTCGGCGCCCTCGGTGCGCTCGGCGATCTGCAGGGCCTCCTCGATCGCCCACTCGTCGTTGGCGTTGAGCACCGGATCGGAGCGGTCGCGGTCGACGGTGTGGTCCTGCGGATCGACGTGCTTGTCGGCCGCCGTGTCCGGCACCCGTTTGACGGGACAGATGATCCTCACTGGCTCCTCCGGAGGTAGTGGTTACCCGACGGTAACATCTCGCGTGGGCGTCCGCCTCGGGACGGGCGGCGACGGCCGGACACGTGCCCGGCGGTTTCGGGTGTCACGCCCACGCGCGTCTCCTCGACGCTTCCAGTACGCGTCCGCCGGCTCGGCGAGCACATCGAGGGCGGCGCGATGGTCCGGTGTGAGCTCCAGGATCCCGAACGCAGGTTGGCGCGCATGTGCGCGGCCGTGGCCGCGCCCGAGAGAGCACGACGTCGACCCACGGGCGATCGAGGACCGCGGCCAGGGCCACCGCGTCGACGCTCGCGGCGGACCGGTCGGCGATCGGGCCGAGCACGTGGCGCACACGATCCTCGGTCGAGCGGGGTGTCAGCCGCCCGCTGGCGACCGCCTCCTTGACGATGACACCCATCCCCGGCGTCGAGCACCTCAGCCGTGCGCCAGCGGAGGGCATCGACGGTGCGAGCCGCTGGAAGGTCCTCACCATGGCCCAGGTTGATGAATGCCGGCCGGCCAAGCGCTGTCAGGCCCTGGCCCACGCGCGAGACCTCCAAGCCCGTGTCTCCCAGCCGGCGTGTCTTCATCGCCGGGCAGCCTAGCGCCGAGGCGGCGGCCGCGGGCGGTGCGGCGCATGTCGGGCGTCACCCGTGGCAGGCTGGCGGCATGGCGACCCGTCTGTACTCCGTCGTGATCGACTGCGAGGACCATGACGCGCTCGGGCGGTGGTGGGCCGAGACGTTGGGCTGGTCGGTCGTGCACGCCGACGCCAGGGAACTGGCGATCGTGCCGTCGGGCGGTCCGGAGGTGCTGGAAGCACTCCTGTTCGTTCCGGTGCCCGAGCCGAAGGCCGGGAAGAACCGCGTGCACGTGGACCTCGCGAGCACGACCATCGCGGCGCAGTCGGACATCGTCGGGCGCGTGATCGCCCGCGGCGCGCAGGAGGCCGACGTCGGTCAGCGCGACGTCAGCTGGGTCGTGCTGCGCGATCCCGAGGGCAACGAGTTCTGCGTGCTCGAGCCCGACGACCGCTTCGAGCACGTCGGCACGTTGGCTGCCGTCGTGGTCGATGCCGCGGACCCCGCGGGCCTTGCGCGCTTCTGGGCGGCGGCGTCCGGGTGGCAGGTCCGTGCCAGCAGCCATCTCGTGGCCACGCTGTGCCACCCGACCGGGCGTCCACCGGCGCTCGACATCGTCGCCGTGGACATGCCGACGCCGGGCAAGAACCGATTGCACCTCGACG
>DASUUK010000070.1 GCA_036374135.1 Euzebyales bacterium | reverse complement strand
GAACGCGCGCGAGAACACAACAGGCCGAAGATGCTGGTCGCAATGGCGGAGTGCGCCCGCGGCAGGAATCGAACCTGCGGCCTTCTGCTCCGGAGGCAGACGCTCTATCCCCTGAGCTACGCGGGCGGGGACTCGCAGAGGAGCCACCGGCAGCTTAGCATCGGACGCACGAGATCTCGGCTGCGCCATCGATCCCCACCGGCCGGACGAGGCGTCGGTTGCGTGCGGACGGAAAGGGCAGTGTCGGATGGCTCGGGTGCTGGTCGTCGAGGACGATCGCGTCATTCGTGAGCTGCTCGTGGTCAACCTCGAGATGGAGGGCCACGAGGCGTTCACGGCCGCCGATGGCACATCGGCCCTGACGGCGGTCACCGAGCACAGGCCTGACATCGTGCTGCTCGACATGATGCTGCCCGGCATCGACGGGTGGGAGGTCGCCTCGCGGCTCAAGCGCGCGGCGGCGACGAGCGCGATACCGATCGTCGCGCTGTCCGCGCGCGCCATGCAGTCCGACATCGAGCGCGGACTGGCGCTCGGCGTGGACCGGTACGTGACCAAGCCGTTCGACCCGATCGAGCTCATGCAACTCGTCGCGAGCCTGACGCCCGTCGGAGGCACCGAATGAGCGATGCGGTACTGCCCGAAGATGCGCTGGACGAGGACGTGACCGGCATGGACGAAACCATCGCGCAGTGGCGCCGGATCATCGAGGGCGGTCTGGGTATCCCCGCGACCGGCGGCAACAAGGTCGACATCCTGCGCAACGGCGACGAGATCTTCCCGGCGATGCTCGACGCCATCAGACAGGCCGAGCACACCGTCGACATGCTGACGTACGTGTACTGGACGGGTGACATCGCACGGCGGTTCGCGGCGGCCCTGTGTGAACGGGCGCAGGCCGGTGTGCGGGTGCGGATCCTGCTCGACGCGATCGGTGCGGCCGCGATCGACCGCGACCTCATCGACGAGATGAACGACGCCGGCTGCCACTGCGAGTGGTACCGACCACCGACGACCTGGAAGGTATGGGAGACCGACCACCGCACGCACCGCAAGATCCTCGTGTGCGACGGCCGTGTCGGCTTCACCGGCGGCGTGGGCATCGCCGAGGAATGGGAGGGCGACGCCCGTGACCCCGGCGAGTGGCGCGATACGCACGTCCGCATCGAGGGCCCGGCGGTCGACGGGCTGCGTGCGGCGTTCATCACGAACTGGCGCGAGACGGGCCAGACGCTGTTCGACGAGCGGGACCAGTTCAACGAGCACGGACGTGCCGGAGACGCATTGGTTACCGTGCTGCGCTGCCCCGCGCAGATCGGCTGGACCGACCTCCACACGATGTTCGGTCTGCTGATCGACAAGGCCGAGCGGTCGATCAACCTGACGACCGCCTACTTCGTCCCCGACGAGCAGACCGTGGAGCGGCTCATCGGCGCGGCGGAGCGCGGTGTGGAGGTGACGGTCCTGGTGCCCGGTCCCCACGCCGACAAGCGCGTCGTCCAGCTGGCAGGGGAGAAGGAGTTCGAGCCACTGCTGGATGCGGGCGTCGACATCCACTCCTATCAGCAGTCGATGCTGCACGCGAAGGTCATGACCGTCGACGGTTGCGTGGCCACGACCGGATCGGGCAACCTGGACCAGCGTTCGATGCGACTCAACGACGAGTGCAACGTGATCCTGATCGACCGCGCGCTCACGGCCGAGCTCGACGATCAGTTCGCCGACGACCTGTCGTTGTCCGAGCGGCTGCACCCCGAGCGCTGGGCGGAACGCGGGCCGGCCCAACGCGTCAAGGAAGCCTCGACGAACGCCTTCGACCACAAACTGTGATCCCGGCGGGTCGGTCCGCAGGCTCCAGTGGCCCACCCGTCGGCTCAGCAAGGATCCTGGTATGGCTACGCGTCCCCCTCCTCCGGGCACCGCGTCCGCGGCGCAGGCGTTCCCGGGGAGCGCAACGTTCGCCGACGGGTGGCTGACGGCCGTCGGCGGCGTCGACGTACGCGTGTTGGCCGCCCGCTTCGGCACGCCGCTGTACGTGATCGACGCCGCGGAGCTGCGCGGACGCATGCATGCGTGGCGCACGGCGTTCGCGGGCTGGAACGTCGCGTACGCATCCAAAGCGCTGTGCGTGACCGGTGTGCTCCAGCTCGCCGTGCGCGAAGGCCTGGCCGTCGACGTCGCGAGCGCAGGTGAGCTGGCCACCGCCCAACGGGCCGGCGTGCCGGGTGCGCGGCTGATCCTGCACGGCAACAACAAGTCGGTGACGGAGTTGGAGCTGGCGGCCGACGCCGGCGTGGGACGGGTCGTGGTGGACAGCTTCGACGAATTCGATCGCATGGCGACGGTCGCGCAGCGCCGGGGGCACACGTTCGACGTGCTGTTGCGCGTCACGCCGGGGGTCGACACCAGCACGCACGCCTACATCCGCACCGGTCACGACGACACGAAGTTCGGGTTCACGCTCTCGACCGGTCTCGCCGCGGAGGCGGTGCAGCGTGCGGTCAAGCAGCCAGGGGTCCGCCTGCGCGGGCTGCACTGCCACCTGGGTTCGCAGCTGCTGACCACCGAGGTGTTCACCCGGGCTGCGGGGATCATGACAGCGTTCCTGGCCGAGATGGGCGACCTGCACGGTCAGCGCTTCGACGAGCTGAACCTGGGGGGCGGCCTCGGCATCACCTACACCGACGAGCGCCCCGTCGATGTCAGCGAGCACGGCGCGGCGCTGCGGGAGGCGGTCGCTGCGGGCGTCCGACGTTTCGGGCTGCCGCCGTTGCGACTGACCGTCGAACCGGGCCGGGCGATCGTGGGGCCCGCCGGACTGACGCTGTACGAGGTCGGCACGGTCAAGGCGCTCGACGGCGGACGCACCTACGTCAGCGTGGACGGTGGCATGAGCGATAACCTGCGACCGGCGCTGTACGGGGCGCGTCACCGGTTCGTCCCCGCGGGAGCGTCGCGCGCCGGGCCGTCGCGCGGCATGGACGTCGTCGGCAAGCACTGCGAGTCCGGCGACCTGCTGGGGCGTGACGTCGAGCTGCCCGCGGAGCTCGCGCCGGGCGATCTGCTCGCGGTCGGCGCGACCGGGGCGTACACGCACGCGATGGCCAGCAACTACAACCGTCTGCCGCGACCGGCGATGGTCCTGGTCAGCGACGGCCGGGCGCAGCTGCTGGTGCGTCGCGAGACGCTCGACGACGTGCTCGAGCGGGACCAGGTGCTCGCGGACGACGTGCTCGATGACGCGCCCCCGGACGATGCCCCCGCACCCGATCGGGTGCACGCCGACGACGCCTACACTCGGTGATCATGATGAGGCGAGTGGCATCGGTGGGGCGGGCGTGACGACGAACAACGACCACCTGACGGTGGGCATGCTCGGCTGCGGCACGGTGGGCACCGGTGTGGCCCGCCTGTTGCGCGACCACGCCGATCAGATCGCCGCGCGCGTCGGGGTGCCGGTCGAGCTCGGGCCCGTCGCCGTGCGCGACACCACACGGCCACGTGACGTCGAGATCGCCCGGCTCACCAGCGACGCGCACGCCGTGACGACCGGTCCCGACGTCGACATCGTGGTCGAGGTCATCGGTGGCATCGAGCCCGCGCGCTCGTTGATCGTCGAGGCGCTCGAGTCGGGCAAGTCGGTGGTCACCGCCAACAAGGAGCTCGTGTCGACGCACGGCGAGGAGCTGATGGCCCTCGCCCGGGGCAAGGGCGCGCGACTGGAGTACGAGGCCGCGGTCGCCGGTGGCATCCCCATCATCCGACCGCTGCGCGAGTCGCTCGCGGGCGACCGCGTGCGCCGCGTGCTCGGCATCCTCAACGGCACGACGAACTACATCCTCACCCACATGACCGACCACGGCATGCCCTTCGCGGAGGCGCTGGAGGAGGCACAGCGCCTGGGCTACGCCGAGTCCGACCCGACCGCGGACATCGAGGGCGACGATGCCGCGGCCAAGACTGCCATCCTGGCGTCGCTGGCGTTCGACGCCCGCGTGGTCGTCGGCGACGTGTACCGCGAGGGCATCGCGCGGGTGACGCCGAGCGACATCGCGTTCGCGCGCCGCATGGGCTACGTCATCAAGCTGCTGGGGATCGCCGACGACGACGGCGAACGGATCGGCGCGCGCGTCCACCCGTGCCTCATACCGTCGGACCATCCGCTCGCGAGCGTCCGTGATTCGTTCAACGCCGTGTTCGTCGAAGCCGAAGCGGTCGACGACCTGATGTTCTACGGCCGGGGAGCCGGCGCCATGCCGACCGGCAGTGCCGTGGTGGGCGACATCGTGGCCGCAGCCCGGGGCCTGTTGTCGGGTGAGCAGGCGGGTACCCCGGCGGCGCACCGCGACGGGTGCATCCGCCCGTTCGACGAGCTCATCGCGCAGTACTCGTTGCGGCTGTCGGTGTCCGACCGCCCGGGCGTGCTCGCCGACATCGCGTCGGTCTTCGGCGCCCGGGACGTCTCTATCAAGAGCGTCTGGCAGGAGGGGACGGGCGAGACCGCGCAGCTCGTGTTCATCACGCACGCGGCGCGTGAGCGCGACGTGCAGTGGACGGTCGCCGACCTGCGATCACTGGCCTCGGTCCGCGACATCACGAGCGTCCTGCGGGTCGAAGGAGGCGAAGTGTGAGGGCCCCATGTAATGGCGGCGGTAGGCACACATCTCGTGCCTCATGTAGCGGCGGCGGTAGGCACACATCATGAGCGTTCTGGCGGACAGGGAGTCGAAGGTTGGCGTCGTGGCCACCGATGGAGCCACGGCGGCCCGCGCGAACGGGCAGTGGCGGGGTGTCATCGCGGAGTACCGGTCCTGGTTGCCGGTGACCGATGACACGCCGGTCGTCACGCTACGGGAAGGTGGCACGCCCCTCATCCACTCGTCGGCGCTGTCCGAGGACACGGGTTGTGACGTCTGGCTGAAGTTCGAGGGCGCCAACCCGACCGGGTCGTTCAAGGACCGGGGGATGACGCTCGCCATCTCGAAGGCCGCCGAGCAGGGCGCACGTGCGGTGATCTGCGCGTCGACCGGCAACACGTCGGCGGCTGCCGCGGCGTACGCGGCCAAGGCGGGCATGGTGTGCGGCGTCGTGATCCCCGACGGCAAGGTAGCCCTGGGCAAGCTGGCCCAGGCTCTCGTGCACGGCGCGGTCGTCGTCCAGCTCGACGGCAACTTCGACGCCGCGTTGAAGATCTGCCGGCAGCTCGCCGACAGGTACCCCGTCGAGCTGGTCAACTCGGTCAACCCCTTCCGGATCGAGGGTCAGAAGACCGCGTCGTTCGAGGTCTGCGACATGCTGGGGCGGGCGCCGGACTTCCATGTGCTGCCCGTCGGCAACGCCGGCAACATCACGGCCTACTGGCAGGGGTACCGCGAGTACCGCGAGGCCGGCCGCATCCCGGCGACACCCCGGATGTGCGGCTTCCAGGCGGCGGGCGCCGCGCCGATCGTGGGCGGCAGTCCCGTGGCCGACCCGTCGACGATCGCGACGGCGATCCGCATCGGTAACCCGGCGTCATGGGCACGGGCGGAGGCTGCCGCGGCGGACAGTGACGGGTTGATCCGGGCGGTCACCGATCGCGACATCCTCCGCGCGTACCGCAGGCTGGCACGGGAGGGCGTGTTCGCCGAGATGGCGTCGGCGGCCAGCGTCGCAGGGCTGCTGGCCATGTCGGCCGCCGGCGAGCTGCCGTCGGGATCGACGGTCGTCTGCACGCTGACCGGCCACGGTCTCAAGGACCCCGACTGGGCGATCGCCGGCGCGGCAAAGCCCGACGTGCTGCCGGTCGAGGCCGCGCGGGTCGCCGAGCACCTGGGCCTGGCATGACGGCGTCGCCGGACGCCGCGGCGGCCGATCACGGGCTCCCTCCGGCGGTGCGGGCGACCGTACCGGCGAGCAGCGCCAATCTCGGTCCGGGATTCGACGTGCTCGCGATCGCGTTGGATCTGACGCTCGACGTGACCGCCGTACCCTACGAGGGCCGTCGCGTGGTCGCGACCGGGGAGGGCGTCGGCGAGCTCTCCGAGGACGACGACAACCTCGTCTGGCGGGCACTCGTGACGTTCTGTGAGGACCACGACGTCGCGGTGCCCGACGTGACGCTGCACTGTCGCAGCAGGATCCCGCTCGAGCGCGGGTTGGGGTCGTCATCAGCGGCGGCCGTCGCCGGTCTCGTGCTGGCACGCCACCTGACCGGAGTCGCCGTCGGCGACGACAACCTCGTCACGCACGCCAGCCGACTCGAAGGCCACCCCGACAACGCGGCCGCCGCCGTGCTCGGTGGGTTGGTCGTCGCCGGCGACGGACCCACACGACGGTTCGAACCGACCCGCGGCCTGCGCCCGATCGCATGCGTGCCCCAACAGCGCTCCGCGACCTCGGCCGCCCGCGGGCTGGTCCCGAGCGACGTGGCCGTGTCCACGCTGGTCGGGGCCGCGCGCGGCACGGCCCTGGTGCTGGCCGGTCTGGCCGGGATGGCGGCGTGGGATCCGGCGGTCATGAGGGACGCGGTGCACGAGCCACCGCGGCTGGCGGCGATGCCCGCCACGCGCCGCCTTGTCGACGCCCTGCGCGCTGCCGGCGACGGCGCCTGCCTGTCGGGCGCCGGACCGTCGATCCTGGTGGTCGTGCCGGCCGACGACCGTGGGGCGGTCGATCGCGTGCGACGGCTCGCCGGAGACGGCTGGCGGGTCCTGGCCCTGGCCTGGGACCGCGCCGGCGCACGTGTCGATGTCCGCCCGGGATCAGCTTCGTAGCGGACGACGCGACGCCGTGCCGCGCTGTGTGATGTGGACAGATGCCGCTGTCGGGGGTGTTTGTCGCTGCTCACCGCCCCGGCTAGACTTGCCCCTGATCGCCACCCGATGACCTGCATCGGTGTCCGGCGGTCACCCCACCGCAGGCAGGTTGGATCTCGTCAAGTGTGCGACGGGGTGTCTTCGAGGGTCATGCCTCACCACGATGCGGACCCATCACCTGACGTGCCGTCGTGCCGTGTCGACAGCCCTGTGCCCTGCCGAACGGCAGCATCGCTTGTCAGGCAGCTTCGTACGTCGCCAGCACGGTGACACCGCAACCGCGTCCGTTCTACGGCGCGGCCCTTCCACCCCGCCACCGATGCACGTCCCACTGTCGAACGACAGGAGCACCAGGGATGGACCCCAACGTCCTCGCACGCAAGCAACTGCCCGAGCTGCGCTCCATGGCGGCCGAGCTGCGGATGCGTGGATACCAGCGTCTGCGCAAGGCTGACCTGATCGACGCAATCGTCAAGGAGGCCAACCGGCAGGCCGATCCGAACCGTCGATCCGAGGCGAGCAACGGCAGCGGCCCCGCGGATGGGACTGACGCGCACGACGACGGCGGATCCGGTGGCTCCGACGCCGAGCAGCTACGCCTCGAACGCGACGAGGACGAGGCCGACGGCGACCGGAACGGTGGTGACGACGACGACTACGACAATGAGAGCGGCCCGCGACGCCGGCGCCGCAGCCGCCGGGAGCGCCGCCGGACCCGTGGCGGCGGCAATGACGGTGACCGCCGCAGCCAGCAGTCGCGCGACGATGACGCGGTGATCCCCGACTCGGCCGAGATCCGCACCGGCGTGCTGGACGTGCTGCCGGAGGGCTACGGGTTCCTGCGGACCACGGGCTACCTGCCCGGCGACCGCGACGCGTACGTCTCGCAGAGCACGATCCGCAAGATGGGGTTGCGACGGGGTGACATCGTGTCGGGCCCGATCCGCCAGCACAAGTCCAGCGACAAGGTGCCGGCGCTGGCGATGGTGCAGACGGTCAACGGCGTGGAGCTCGGCGACGGCGACCGCGTGCCCGACCGCCCCGACTTCAAGGACATGACGCCGCTGTTCCCCGACGAGCGCCTGCACCTGGAGACGCCGGGCGGCCCGATCTCGATGCGCATCGTCGACCTCATGTCGCCGGTCGGCAAGGGCCAGCGCGGGCTGATCGTCTCGCCGCCGAAGGCCGGCAAGACGACCATTCTCAAGGAGCTCGGCCAGGCGATCGTCGCCAACAACCCCGAGTGCCACCTGATGGTCGTACTCGTCGACGAGCGGCCCGAGGAGGTCACCGACATGCAGCGGTCGGTCAAAGGCGAGATCGTCGCCTCGACCTTCGACCGCCCCGCCGACGATCACACCCAGATTGCGGAGCTCGCCATGGAGCGTGCGAAGCGACTGGTCGAGCAGGGCCAGGACGTAGTCGTGCTGCTCGACTCGATCACCCGCCTGGCGCGCGCCTACAACCTGTCGGCCCCGGCGTCGGGGCGCATCATGTCCGGCGGTGTCGACTCGACTGCGCTGTATCCGCCGAAGCGCTTCTTCGGCGCGGCCCGCAACATCGAGGAGGGCGGCAGCCTGACGATCATCGCGACCGCGCTCATCGAGACGGGCTCGAAGATGGACGAGGTGATCTTCGAGGAGTTCAAAGGCACCGGCAACATGGAGCTGCGCCTGGATCGCCGCATGGAGCAGAAGCGGATCTTCCCGGCCATCGACATCGACGCCAGCGGTACGCGCCGAGAGGAGCTGTTGTTCGATCGCGAGGAGCTCGCGATCGTGTGGAAGCTGCGGCGGGTGCTCGCAGCGCTGGAGGGCCCGTCCGCCCTGGAGTTGCTGATCGACAAGATGAAGGCCACGCGGTCCAACAACCAGTTCCTGACCCAGATCCAGAGCTCGAACCTGCAGACCTGAGGTCCCCTGGGCCGTTGGGAGTCGAGCGCCAGCGAGACGACCAAGGTGTCGCTTCGGACCGCTCACCTGGGTCCCGCGGCTGACGCCGCGCTCCTCGCGGCCTCGGAGTCCTACGCGACACCCATGTGCCCTGCGTGATCGAAGAACTCCAAACGCGGCATCCGCCGGTAGGGTGTGCAATCGCGCCGGTCGGAAATCGGCGCCACGGACAGGAGACACGATGAAGGCTGACATCCACCCGGACTACGTCGTCGCGAACGTGCGGTGCTCATGCGGCAACGAGTTCACCACCCGTAGCACCACGTCGGACATCCGCGTCGAGCTGTGCAACCAGTGCCACCCCTTCTACACGGGCAAGCAGAAGCTGGTCGACTCGGGTGGCCGCGTCGAGCGGTACCGGCAGCGCTACGCGAAGTCGCAGGCCAAGCAGGCCGAGGCGGCCAAGCGCCAGGCGGGCAGGGGCGGGTCCTAGGTCACGGCGGGACACGAGGCGCCCATGGCATCCGACGACGCGCTCGCCTACTACGGCGGCCAGGCGGTCATCGAAGGCGTGATGATGCGCGGGACCGACCACTGGGCGGTCGCTGTGCGCCGTCCGTCAGGTGAGATCTACCTCGAGCGTCACGCGACGAGCGATCTGCCACGCCGCGTGCGCCTGTGGCGCCTGCCGATGTTCCGGGGCATGTTCGCGCTGGTCGACGCGTTGAAGGTCGGCACGCGCGCGCTCACGATCTCGGCCAACGAATCCGTGGAGGACGAGGAGCAGCTGTCGACCGGCGAGTTCGGCGGCAGCCTCCTGCTCGCGCTGCTCGTCTTCGTCGGCATCTTCGTCGTCCTGCCCAACCTCGGTCTCGCGCCCCTGCGGTCCGTGGTCGGCGACGGCCTGGTGTACCACCTCGTCGAAGGGGTCATCCGGGTCGTCATCTTCCTCGGGTACCTGATGGCGATCGCACTCGTCAGCGACATCCGGAGGGTGTTCGCCTACCACGGTGCCGAGCATCAGACGATCGCGGCGTGGGAGCACGGCGCGGCACTGGATCCGGCGACGATCAGCGGGTTCTCGACCAAGCACGTGCGGTGCGGGACGAACTTCCTGATCATGGTCATGCTCATCGCGATCCTCGTCTACTCGGTGGCCGGATCCCTGCTGCCGCCGCCCGGAGAGGGCGTCGTGGCGGGCATCGCGTACCACGTGCTGCTGCGCGTGGCGCTGCTGCCCGTGGTCGCCGGCCTGGCCTACGAAGGGCTGCGGCTCGGCGCCGGGCGGGACAACGCGCTGGTCAACGCGCTCATGAAGCCGGGGATCTGGCTGCAGCACATCACGACCAGGCCGTCGGAGCCCGCGATGGTGGAGGTAGCGCTGCGGGCGTTCGAGGCCGTCGCGCCGAGTGACGAGCTGACCGCACGCATGTCGGCGCCGCTACCCTCGGCCGTCGTGTGGGGACCCGACGACATGGCCGATGCACCCGCGACGACCGAGCCGGCAACGACCGAGCCGACGTCGCAGCACGCTGACGAGCCAGCGGGCGGCACCTAGCGGCGGCACGTGGCCCCGGTAGCTGTCCGAATCCACGAAGGTTCCGTCATGTCCGACCGCCTGTTTGCGCGCCTCGACGAGATCGAGCGTGACTACGAGGAGCTGACCGCGTCGCTGGGCGACCCGGACATCTTCTCGGACCCCAAGCGCTATGCCGACGCCGCCAAGCGTCAGTCCGACCTGTCCGGTGTCGTCGACACGTACCGGACATACCGGCAGGTGACCGGTGACGCCGAGGTCGCACGCGAGCTGGCCCGTGAGGCGACCGGTGACGACCAGTCCGCGTTCCGCCAGGAGGCGAACGAGCTCGACGCCCGCGCGTCTGGCCTGGTCGATGAGCTGCGCGTGCGGCTGCTACCGAAGGACCCCCACGACGACCGCAACGTCATCGTCGAGATTCGCGCCGGCGCCGGCGGCGACGAGGCGGGCCTGTTCGCCGGCGAGCTGTATCGCATGTACACCCGCTTCGCCGAGCGCGCCGGCTGGAAGGCCGAGCAGATCAGCGCGTCGGAACAGGGCATCGGCGGGGTCAAGGAAGTCGTGTTCCAGGTCTCGGGCGACGGCGCGTACTCCCAGCTCAAGCACGAGTCGGGCGTCCACCGTGTGCAGCGCGTCCCCCAGACCGAGTCGGGCGGGCGGATCCACACGTCGACCGCGTCGGTCGCGGTCATGCCCGAGGCTGAGGAGGTCGACGTGCACGTCGACCCCAACGACCTTCGCGTCGACGTGTATCGCTCGTCGGGCCCCGGGGGCCAGTCGGTCAACACGACCGACTCGGCGGTGCGCATCACCCACGAGCCGACAGGCCTCGTCGTGTCCTGCCAGGACGAGAAGTCGCAGCTGCAGAACCGCGAGAAGGCGCTGCGGATCCTGCGCGCCCGACTGCTCCAGCTCGAGCAGGAGCGCGCGGCGAAGGAGCGTGCCGAGGCGCGGCTGTCCCAGATCGGCACCGGGGACCGCTCGGAGAAGATCCGCACCTACAACTTCCCGCAGAGCCGGGTGACCGACCACCGCATCGGTCTGTCGGTGCACAACCTGACGGAGGTCATGGACGGCGCGCTGTCCGAGCTGCTGTCCGGGCTGGTCGCCGAGGAGCAGCGGCGCCGCCTGGAGGCACTGGCGCTCGCCGACTAGGTGGCCGGCGACGTGGTGCGTCGTCCCGGCGCAGCACCGGACGGCCGGTGCCGGACGCCACCCTCCTGGTCGGGGGTGTGGTCGGGCGCGTCATCGCCCACCGTCGCCGAGCTCGTGCGGGCCGTGGCTACCCGGCTGGACGATGCCGACATCGACAGCCCCCGAGCGGACGCGCGGTGGCTCGTCGGCCACGCGTTGGGCCTGTCGGCGGCCGGGATGGTGCGCGACGCCACCCGGCGTGTGGACGCAGACGCTGTGGCAGAGCTCGCTGCGCTGGTCGACCGCCGCGCCGCGCGCGAGCCGTTGCAGCTGATCCTCGGCGATGTGGCGTTCCGTGGTCACCGCATCACGGTCCGGCCCGGCGTGTTCATACCCCGTCCCGAGACCGAGTTGCTCGTCGAGCACGCGCTCGGGCACCTGCACGACGACGGCGTTGTCGTCGAGCCGTGCGCGGGCACGGGCGCGGTGGCCTGTGCCATCGCCGTCGAGCGGCCCGCGGTGACGACCGTCGCGGTCGAGATCGAACCCGCCGCGGCGGACCTCGCCAGGCACAACGCCGCATCCCTCGGCGCGTCGGTCGACGTCCGCACCGGGCACCTGATGGAGCCGGTGCCCGGTGCGCTGCGCGGTGCCGTCGACGTGATCGTCGCGAACCCTCCCTACCTGACCGCGGCCGAATGGACCACACTGCCGCCGGAGGTCGTCGACTGGGATCCCCGTGTGGCCCTGGTCGCCGGCCCGACCGGCCACGAGGTGTCCGACGCGCTGATCGCGGCGGCGACGTCATGGCTGGGGCCGGGCGGTTGGCTCGTGCTCGAACTCGACGAGCACAGGGTCGACGAGACGGTTGGGCGGTCACGCGACGCCGGGCTCGTCGACGTCACCGCCCTCCGGGATCTGACCGGGCGGCCGCGCTTCGTCGAGGCGCGGCGCCGCTGAGCCGTCCGGTGCCGGCACCGCTCCGCATCGGGGCCGCGCTGGTCATCAGACCTCGTCGGCGTCAGGCGCCGTCGGACCGACGTCCAGGCCGGCCGCGACGGCGACGCGCCGGTACGCCAGCCCGAGCGACGCCACGGTTTCGTGGGCGTTCAGACCGCTGGGGTTCGGAACGATCCACAGCTCGGCGCCGGCAAGATCGTCGGACTGTCGACCGACCTGTGCACGTGGACGCCGGAAGCCGATCCTGTACGCCGTGACCCCCGCGACCGCGACCACTCGGGGCTGCCAATCCGCGACCCGCGATGCGAGCTCGGCCGCGCCGGCACGCAGTTCGTCGCGTTCGAGCTCGGAAGCCCGCGCCGTCGCCCGCGCCGCGATGTTGGTGATGCCTATCCCACGCCCGATCAGATGGCGACGGTCGGCGTCGTCCATGCCGGCGGCCGGGTCGATCGCGCGCCGGATCACGCCTCCCCGCCGCAGCGCCGGATAGAACCGGTTGCCGGGGTGGGCGAAATGCGTCTGGGTCGCCGCCGTCCACAGGCCGGGGTTGATGCCTACGAACAGCAGCCGTACGCCAGGGCCGATCAGGTCAGGCACCGTGGTGTCGCGGTAGCTCTCCAACTCGTCACGGGAGAATCGTCGGCGTGCCGTCATGGCGCGACCCTCCGGGCGCGACCCGACCGTTGCGGAGGCGCTCCCGCCGCGCTCACCCGTCGTCGCGCAGGTGCGCGGGCAACGCGCGCCCGCGGGCCTGCGCCCAATCCCTGTAGTCGGGCACGTCGGCCCCCCACGTGTACTGGGACCAGTACGCACCGAACTCGCCGATGTAGCGGAAGTGCCTGCGTAGTGCTCGCTCCCGTGTGTCGTAGTCGCCGGTGCGGGCCAACCACGCCCCGAACCCGTCATGTTCGGCCGCCAGACGCACGAACGTCCGGGCGTTGTCGGCGACCGCCGCGAGCTTGCCGCGGCTGCGGATCAGCCGCTCGTCGGCCACGAGCCGCTCGACGTCCTGATCGTCGTAGCCGGCCACGACCTCGGGATCGAAATCGGCGAACGCCTCGGCGATCGCGGGCCAGTGTGCCTCGACGACGCGCCATGACATGCCGGCGTTGAACACGGCGCGTGCGAGCACCTCGAAGTAGTCGGACGGCCCGGTGGGCGTGAGCTGTCGCGGTGCACCCGATTCCAGTGGTGTGAAGTCGTGCATGTCTCCTCCTCGTCCGCCAGCCCGTCGCGCCGAGTATGCGCCGGGACGAGGAGGCGGTCGACAGGCCTGTGGACAGTGTCGGTGAGGGTCGTCAGGCGCGGTCCCTGATGGCCCGGACCGTCGCGATCGTGTCGGCCTGCGCTGCGGTCTTGTCGTCCCGGTAGCGCTTGACGCGCGCGAAGCGCAGCGCGACACCGCCCGGGTACCGGGTGCTGGTCTGCACACCGTCGATGGCCACCTCCACGACCTGCTCCGGCCGCACGTGCACGACGTGGCCCTCGCGCGAGGTCTCGAGTTCGAGGAACCGTTCGGTCTGCCACGCCAGCATCTCGTCGGTCATGCCCTTGAAGGTCTTGCCCAGCATGACGAACCGGCCCTCGCTGTCGCGGGCGCCCAGGTGGATGTTCGACAGCCAGCCGCGCCGACGCCCCGACCCCCACTCGACCGCGAGCACGACGAGGTCCAACGTCCACGACGGCTTGACCTTGCGCCAGGCCGCACCGCGGCGACCGGCCTCGTACGGGCTGGCGGGATCCTTGACGACCATGCCCTCGAACCCGGTGGCGACCACGCGGTCGAAGAACGCCTCCAACGCGCCCGGGTCGTCGGTCTCGCAGCGTTCGACCACCGCGTCCGCGGGAACCGCGGCGTCCAGCGCTGTCAGCCGGCGCCGTAGCGGCTCGTCGATCAGGTCCACACCGTCGTGGTGGAGGCAGTCGAAGAAGCGCACCACCGTGACGTGACCGCCGCCGTCGCCTGCGGAGCCGTCGCCGAGCCGCTGCATCGTGACCTGGAACGTCTCGGGACGCCCGTCGTCGCGCAGCGAGACGGCCTCGCCGTCGAGGATCACGGCATCGACCGGCAACGCACGGACCGCAGCGACGATGCCCGGGACCTCCGCCGTGATGTCGCGCAGGCTGCGGGTGAACACGGCGAGGCGATCACCGTCGCGATGCACCTGGACGCGCGCGCCGTCGATCTTGGCATCGGCGATGACCGGTCCCGACCTTCCCGCCGCGAGGGCGGCCGCTGCATCGGCTGCGGTGGATGCCAGCATCGGCTGCACCGGTCGCATGACCTGCAGGGTGAAGCCCGCGAGTGCATCGACGCCGCTGCCCAGTGCGGCCGTCGTGACCTCGGCGAGGTCGTCGCTCAGCATGTAGGCGCGACGCACGGCGGCGGGGTCGACGTCGGCGGCCGCGGCGACGGCGGCCACCATCACCCCGTCGAGTGCGCCGTGACGCAACTCGCCGATCAGCAGCCGCCGCAGGAACGCCTGCTCGGGCCCGGTCGCGCGGGCGAACAGCTCGCCGAGCAGCTCGTCGCGACCGCGGCGGGAGCCGTCTCCGGTCATCCGGGCCAGCGCCGAGAGCATCGCGTCGACGTCCGTCAGCAGCAGGCTCGGTCGTGCGGCCGCGTCGGTCGTGACGTCGCGGGTCGCCGCGTAGCCGATCCCGATCCGCCCCTGCGGCGTCGCACCTGTCAGGTAGGCGACGGCCAGCGCACGGTCGCCGGGTCCCAGGCGCCGGATCATGTCGGCGAGCGTCGCGACCTTGCGCGTGCGCGCCCGTGTCGCACCGATGGCGTCGGACACGGTGACGAGTTCCTGCAGCAGCATGGGCGACCTCGGCGGGGCACGGGGTGCACCATTGTGGACGGCCGCCGACGCACGCGCTGGATGCACGGCGCACCCCGGAGGTCCGGGGGAGCGGGATGTGCGAGGCTGGGCCGCGATGAGCACCATGCGAACCCTTGACGACCACGACGAGGTCCTGACCGAGATCGGCGCGGTCCTGCGTGAGCCCGCGCTGGTGGTCCTGCCGACGGACACGGTGTACGGGGTGGTCGCCGACGCCTTCGACCCGCGGGCGACGGCGTCGCTGCGCAGCGCGAAGCGGCTGGCCCCGACCGCGCCATTGACCGTCGTGGTCCGCACACCTCGGCAGGCGGCCGCGTTGGCCGCCGACGTCCCAGAGGCGGCGGACCGCCTGATGGCGTCGTACTGGCCCGGTCCGTTGACCCTGGTACTGCCGGTCAACGAAGACCTGGCGTGGGACATCGGCGCGCTCGCGGTCGTCGCGGTGCGGATGCCGGCCGAGGTGACGTTGCTGGACGTCGTCGCGGACGTGGGCCCACTGGTGTGCTCGTCCGCCGCCCGTCCCGGCGACCCGTCACCCACCACGGTCGCAGCCGCGCGCGACGCACTGGGCGACGCTGTGGAGCTGTACGTCGACGACGGTCCCCGCGACGGCGAGGTGTCCACGGTCGTCGATCTGACCCGTGACCACGCCGTGGTGCTGCGCGAGGGCGCCGTGCCGGCTGCCGATGTCGAGCTCGTGGCCGCCGGCCGCGTCGACTGGGGCGACGTGCCGTCACCATGACGCCTTGGTCATGCTGGCCCGGTGACCGCTATCGTTCGTGCCTGCACCCGTCACCGGCCCGTGAGGATGAGCACACCATGACCGACGCGGACGCCAGGACCCGCTGGGGCCCGGACTACGACGCCCTCCGACGCGTCGACCCCGAGATCGCTGCGGCCATCTCCGACGAGATCACGCGCAAGCAGGAGAGCCTGCAGCTGATCGCCAGCGAGAACTTCACGTCGCCGGCGGTGCTCGCCGCGCAGGGCAGCGTGATGACCGACAAGTACGCGGAGGGCTACCCGGGGCGGCGCTACTACGGCGGGTGCGAGTTCGTCGACGTCGCCGAGCGGTTGGCCATCGAGCGGGCGAAGGACGTCTTCGGCGCCGAGCACGCCAACGTGCAGCCGCACTCGGGTGCACAGGCCAACATGGCCGCCTACACCGCGCTCGGCGTGGCACACGGTGACACGGTCATGGCCATGTCGCTCGCGCACGGCGGACACCTGACCCACGGGTCGCCCGTCAACTTCAGCGGCAAGTGGTACGAGATCGTCGGCTACGGCGTCCGCAAGGACGACGAACTGATCGACATGGACGAGGTCCGCAAACTCGCCCACGAACATCGCCCGAGGGTCATCGTCGCCGGGTACACCGCCTATCCGCGCCACGTCGACTTCGCCGCGTTCCGCGAGATCGCCGACGAGGTCGACGCGAACCTGATGGTCGACGCGGCCCACATCGCCGGGCTGATCGCCGGCGGCGCACATCCCTCACCGGTGCCCCACGCCGCCGTGGTGACCTTCACCACCCACAAGACGATGCGCGGACCGCGCGGTGGCACGATCCTCGCGACGTCTGCGCACGCCCGCGCCGTCGACAAGGCCGTGTTCCCGATGCTGCAGGGCGGACCGCAGATGCACGCGATCGCCGGCAAGGCCGTGGCCTTCCGCGAAGCGCAGCAACCCGACTACGCGGACTACGTGCGCGCTGTCGTGGACAACGCGACGGCGCTGTCGGACGCGTTGGCCGACGAAGGCCTGCGCGTCGTGTCGGGCGGGACCGACATCCACTACCTGCTCGCCGACGTGACCCCGCTCGGACTCACCGGCGCCGAGGCGGAGGAGCGGTGCGAGGCCGCAGGGATCGCCCTGAACAAGAACGCGATCCCGTACGACCAGCACCCGCCGATGGTGGCGAGCGGCATCCGCGTGGGCACGCCGTCGGTCACCACGCAGGGCATGGGACCCGACGACATGCGCACGGTCGCGTCGCTGATTGCCCGGGCGCTGCGCGGCGACGATGCCGACGCCGTGCGCTCCGAGGTCCGCGCGCTGGCCACCGCACACCCGATCTACGGGCTGTCGTCCAGCGGGAGATGATCCGGAAGTGCCTGCGCCCAACGAGCTTGTGCATTCATTCACAATCTGCTAAGGTGCGGGCGGACCGTACGAGCCGTACGTGACCTCGGTCCCGCGCGGTCGCTCGCCACGACCATCGATCGCGCGACACAGGTCGCCGGACATGACGACACGAGGTGCCATGTCGACGACGCAAACCGACGACCAGGGTCTCGGTGTGATGGCCGTGATCGCGATCCAGGTGGTCGTCGCCGTCGCGGTGTGGGGCCTGGCCGGCCTGCTCCTCGACCTGCTGATCGGCACGGGGCCGTGGCTGCAGTTCGGTGGGATCGTCCTGGGCACGATGATCGCGCTCGCGCTGGTCCAACGGCACGCGACCCCGATCGACGATGCGGAGGCGGCGCATGGCCGATCATGAGCGTCCCGGCCGGGACGCGCGACGCGCGCTCGTGCCGCCGCGCCCGGTGCGCTACGACGACGGCGGTGACGGCTGGACCCTCGCCGCCGAGCTGGTCACGGCCACGTTCGTCTGGGGCGGGATCGGCTGGCTCGGTGACCGCCTGCTGGGGACCGCTCCTGTGCTGATGGCGGTGGGCTTCGTCCTGGGCAACGCCCTGGGCGTCTACCTCATCTGGTTGCGCTCGCAGGACCGGTTCGAGCGTGAGCACGCCGACCTCATCGCCAGACGGGGACGGTCGACCCGCGGTCCTGCGACGGGGGAGCGTGGCGCCGCGCCGACGGACGCCGACCGTCAGTCCGGTGCACCGGCAGTGCCGGTAGGCGACGTCCGCGACGCCGACGGCGAGCCCGCCGGCCGGCGTCGCCGCGCGCCGCATGGAGGTCCGCGCGATGGTTGACGCGTCCAGACCGGTGCGACCGGTCACCCCCGACGAGCCGATCGAGTGGCGCCTTGCGCTGCGCGGTGTCGCGCTCACCGTCGCCGTCGGCGCAGTGTTCGTAGCCGGTGCCTGGTGGTGGCTGGGTGAACCGGGTGTGGCGGGTGCCGGGCTGGCCGTCGCGGTGGTCGCCGGGATGCAGGTGCTGTCGGGTGCCGCGCTGTCGCTGGCCGCGCCGTTCGGCCCGGGCGCACTGTTCGCCGCCGCACTCGGCGGCTACGTGCTCAAACTGGGCATCTACCTGCTGCTCATGGTCCTGCTGGGCGATGTCGAGGGCATCCACGGGCCCAGCCTCGCCGTCACCGCCGCTATCCTGCTGATGGTCGTGCTCGTGTGGCAGACCCGTCTCGTGCTGCGCGACAAGCGGTTGTTCTGGGTGACCGACGCGTCGGTGTCCGGCACCGCAGCCGGATCCGGTCGTGTGGTATACACGTCCGGTCATCCCACCCCCCCTCGTTCCGACGATCCGCGGAGCCCTGAAAGGACGTCTGCGTGAGGCCGTTGCTTGCTGCCGTTGAATACGGCGGACCCTGGGAGGTCCCGCCGGTCAACGAGCTGTTCGAGTTCCCGCCGTTCCTGTTCGAGGACACGATCATCGCGTTCAACCGCGTGGCGCTGCTGACGCTGTTGGCGTCCGCGCTGGCGCTCGTGGTGCTCTACGCCGGCCTCGGCAACCCCAAGCTGGTGCCGGGCAGGCTGCAGGCGGCGTGCGAGGCGATCGTCGAGTTCGTCCGCGAGCAGATCGCGATCCAGGTCATCGGCGCAGACGGCGTGCGTTGGGTGCCGCTGCTGCTCACGATCTTCATGTGGGTCTGGATGAACAACCTGTTCGAGATCCTGCCGTTCATCAACTTCCCACCGACCTCGCGCATCGCCCTGCCGTTCTTCCTGGCTGTGATCGTCTACGTGCTGTACATCTACCAGGGCATCAGGGCGCAGGGGGCCGGCACCTACTTCAAGGACTCGATCTTCCCGCCGGCCGCCCCGAAGCCGTTGTGGATCCTCATCGGGCCGATCGAGCTGATCTCGACCTTCCTGACGCGTCCGGTCACCCTGACGGTCCGGTTGTTCGCCAACATGATGGCCGGCCACATCCTGCTGACCCTGCTGTTCATCACCACGCACGCCTTCCTCGTGTTCGGACCGGGGTTGCCGGTCGGTCTGGTCGCGTTCGCGGCATCGCCGCTGATGATCGGGTTCGAGTTCGTGGTCGGTCTGCTGCAGGCCTACATCTTCACCATCCTCACCGCCGTCTACATCGGGTCGTCGCTGCACCCCGAGCACTGACGGCGGTGGGTTGACTGTCGTGCCCTGGTGCCCGACGGGCGCCGCAACGCAAGGAGGAAGTGGCAATGGAAGGTGACATCGGCTCCATCGGAGCTGGCCTGGTGTTCGGACTGGGAGCGATCGGTCCCGGCATCGGCCTGGGGTACCTGATCGGGAAGGCCATCGAGGCGATGGCGCGACAGCCCGAGGCCGCCGGCATGGTCCGCACGACGATGTTCCTGGGCATCGCGTTCGTGGAGGCGCTCGCGCTGTTCGGCTTCGTGCTGAGCTTCATCGTCTAGGACCGGCGCGTGTGCCGCTGACCAACGGTGCAGCCCGTAGCTCGTGAGTGAGTAGGAGACGTACATGGATGCAGTGACCGGGATGGTCCTGCTCGCCGCCGAAGAGGGCGGGGAGGCATCGGGCATCGACCTCGTGCTGCCGGCGACGGCCGAGCTTATCTGGGGTCTCGTCGGGTTCGTCATCCTCTTCGCCTTCGTCGTGTGGAAGGTCTGGCCGACGCTGAACCAGATGCTCGAGGAGCGCCAGCAGGCGATCCAGGGCAAGCTCGAGCAGGCCGAGCAGATCCGCACCGAGGCCGAGGAGCTGCGGCGCAGCTACCAGGAGCGGCTGCGGGAGGTGCGCAGCCGGGCCGACGAGCTGATCGAGCAGGCCCGCGCCGACGCCGAGCAGGTCCGCGAGCAGAAGGT
>DASUUK010000069.1 GCA_036374135.1 Euzebyales bacterium | reverse complement strand
CGATGACGAGGTCGTCGAGACAGGCGTGCACGAGGCCCTCCCCAGGGTCGACGTTGCGTTAGCAACGCCAACTCTCGGCGACCTCGCCCACGAAACGGCGCAACCTCGGTCGATCACACCGCCCTTCGGAATCACTCATCTAGGCGATCAGCCGCGCGGCGAGGCGGTTGTGTTCGGCGACGAGCGCGTGTTCGTCGATGCCGACCAGTCGGCCGTCGGCCACGACCCGGCGTCCGGCGACCCACGAGTGCGCGACGCGGCGCGGGGCGCACATGACGACGGCCGCGACCGGGTCGTGGCCGGCGCCTGCGAAGCCGACGTCGTCCAGGTCGACCGCGATCGCGTCCGCCGCACGCCCGGGCGCCAGGACGCCGACGTCGTCCCGCCCGAGCACCCGGGCGCCGCCGACCGTCGCCATCGCCAGCGCCTGACGTGCCGACAGCAACGGGCCGTCGCCGACACCGGGCGAGACGGCCAGCCGCGCCAGCAGGAGCGCCTGCCGGACCTCCGCCAGCAGGTGCGACGAGTCGTTGGAGGCCGAGCCGTCGACGCCGAGGCCCACCGGCACGCCCGCGCCGCGGTAGCCGGCGACGGGCGCGATCCCCGACGCCAGGCGCATGTTCGAGGTCGGGCAGTGCGCCACGCCGGTGCCCGCCGCGGCCATCGCGTCGACCTCGCCGCCGTCGACGTGCACGGCGTGGGCGTACCAGACGTCGGCGCCCTCCCAGCCGAGATCGCGCACGTAGGCCACCGGCCGCTGGCCGAACCGCTCGACGCAGAACCGCTGCTCGTCGGCCGTCTCTGCGAGGTGGGTGTGCAGGCCGACGCCCAGCTCGCGGGCCAGCGACGCGGACGCCACCATCAGGTCCGCGGTCACCGAGAACGGCGAGCACGGCGCCAGCACGACCCGCAGCATCGCGCCGGGGTCAGGCTCGTGGTGCCGCGACACGACGCGCTCGCAGTCGGCGAGGATCGTGTCCTCGTCCTCGACGACGGCGTCCGGCGGCAGGCCACCGTCGGATTCGCCCAGGCTCATCGACCCGCGCGCGACGTGGAAGCGGATGCCGACCGGTGCCGCGCCGGCGACCTGATCGTCGACGGACGAGCCGTTGGGCCACAGGTACTGATGGTCGAAGGCGGTCGTGCACCCGCTCAGCGCGAGCTCGGTCAGCCCCAGCGTGGTGGCGACCCGCACGTGGTCCGGCGTCATCCGCGCCCACACCGGATACAGCGTGGTCAGCCAGTCGAACAGCCCCGCGTCCTGTGCGCCGGGCAGCACCCGCGTGAGCGTCTGGTACAGGTGGTGGTGCGTGTTGACCAGACCGGGCAGCACGACGTGGCCGCCCAGATCGATGACCTCGTCGGCACTGTCGGGCAGCCTTGCGGTCGGGCCGACCTGCTCGATCCAGCCGTCGCGCGCGAACAGCCCACCGCCGGGGACCTCCGCGCCGGCCATGGTGACCAGCACCTCGGCGTTGCGGAGCAGCAGCGTCGGCATCGGCGTAGGGGTCAGCCGACGATGAAGAACCGCCACAGCAGCAGGGCGGCCAGCACGTACATCACCGGGTGCACATCCCGCGCCCGGCCCGAGACCGCCATGATCGCCGCGTGGGTGATGATGCCCAGGCTGATGCCGTCGGTGATCGAGTAGGTGAACGGCATGCCCACGATCGCAAGGAACCCCGGGACCGACTGCCGGTAGTCCGACCAGTCGACGTGCTGCGCGCCCCGCATCATCATCGCCCCGATGACGATGAGCACAGGAGCGGTCGCGACCTGTGGGATCGCCCCGGCGACCGGGGCGAAGATCATCGCGACCAGGAACAGCGCCGCCGTGACCACCGACGCGAGCCCCGTCCGCGCGCCCTCCTCGACGCCGGCCGCCGACTCGATGTACGTCGTGGTCGACGACGTCCCGAGCGCGGCGCCGACGGTGGTGGCCAGACCGTCGGCGGTGAAGGCAGCGCGCGGGGCCTCGATGTCGCCCTCGTCGTCCATGAGGCCGGCGCGGTCGGACAGGCCGATCAGCGTGCCGGCCGTGTCGAAGAAGTCGACGAAGAAGAACGTGAACACGACCGCGAGGATGCCGGCCTCGAAGGCACCCGCGACGTCCATGGCGCCGACGAGGTCCGCCGGCCAGGTGAATCCGATGACCCCGTCGGTGAACCCGGCGAAGGGCTCACCGTTGTAGACGGCGGCACCTGTGACGATGGCGAGCGCGGTGACCGCGATGATCGAGATCAGCAGCGCGCCACGGAACCGGAGCGCGAGCAGTGCGGCGGCGGCGACCAGACCGGCCACCGCGAGCCACAGGCCCGGCGCGGTCCAGTCCCCCCTGGTCACCAACGTCGCGTCGGAATCGGCGATGAGGCCCGCGTTCGCGAAGCCGATGATCGCGAGGAAGGCACCGATGCCGGCCGTGATCGCGTGCTTGAGGTACAGCGGGATGGCCGACAGGATCCACTCGCGGACCCCGGTCACGGCCACGACGACGAAGATCAGACCCGAGACGAACACCGCGCCGAGTGCCGTCTCCCACGGATATCCGAGCGTGCCCACGACCGTGAACGCGAAGTAGGCGTTCAGGCCAAGGCCCGGGGCCAGCGCGAACGGCAGGTTGCCCCACAACGCCATCACGAGGGTGCCGAACGCGGCCGCCATGCACGTCACCGTGACCAGCTGCGGGACCGCGCCGTCGAAGTCGATCGCCGCCGACAGGATCGACGGGTTGACGAAGATGATGTAGGCCATCGTCAGGAACGTCGTGAGCCCGGCGCGCGCCTCGGTCGCGACGGTCGACCCCCGTTCGGTGACGTGGAACCGGCGGTCGAGCCACGTGTCGGCGGTCCGCGTGGTGGTGTCGTCCATGCCGTCCCCTCCGACCCCGACGTGGGCTGCCGGGGCGTCATCCCGGCGCCACCACCGCGATCCGCCGCCGGTGGATGCCGGTAGTCAAGCACACGCGTGCCGCGCGGGACACCCATGGCATCGCGCGCCGATCTGTGCCATCGTGCACGCGTGCACGAGCAGGGTGCCGTCGACGTCAGGGTGGGCGTGGGCGGCCGGGAGACCACGAAGGTGGTGTTGAGCGGCGCCGCGCGGGGGTCCGCCCGGGAAGCGGGCGCATGGGAAGGAGCCGAGATGACGGTCGCGCGACCGGAGACGCTGGACGAGGTGCTCGCCGCGCTGTCCGATGCGCCCAACGCCGATCTGCTGGCGGGTGGCACGGACTTCATGGTGGAGGTCAACTTCGGCCACCGCCGACCCCGGACGGTCGTGGCACTCCGGCGGGTCCGGGAGCTGCGGGGGTGGCACCGCGACGACGGGATGTGGGACCTCGGCGCACTGGTCACCTACCGCCAGATCGAGCTCGAACTGGCCGGCGACCTGCCCGCCTTGGCGACGGCATCGAGGACCGTCGGCTCACCGCAGATCCGCAACGCGGGGACGGTCGGCGGCAACATCGGCACGGCCAGCCCCGCGGGCGACGCGCTGCCGCTGCTGACCGCGCTCGACGCGCACGTCGTGTGCAGCGGGGTCGAGGGGCGGCGCACCATCGCGCTGCGGGAGTTCATCACCGGTCCGAAGCAGACCGACCGACGCCCCGGCGAGGTCATCACGCGGGTCCGCTTCGACGCCTGCGAGGGACCTCAGCAGTTCCTCAAGATCGGCCCGCGAGCCGCGATGGCTATCTCGACGGCCTGCCTGGCGCTGGTCGCCGACACCGACGCCCGGCGCGTGCGCGTCGGTTGCGGATCGGTCGCGCCACGACCCATCCGTCCCGACGAGGCCGAGGCGTTCGCGTCCGAGGCCCTCGACTGGGAGAGCGGGGCGATCGCCCCGGACGACGTCGCGACGTTCGGGCAGATGGTCGCCGGCGCGGTGACGCCGGTCACCGACCACCGCGGCACGGCCGGGTACCGGTCGCACGCGATCGGCGTCCTGGCGCGTCGCGCGCTCGAGCGCGCCGCACGGGAGCTTGCGGACCACGGCACACAGGAGGCACGGTGACCAGGCACGACACGTTGCGGGAGGAATCGGTCGCCTACGGCCTGCACATCAATGGTCGCGACCACGCTGTGCAGGCCGGCTGGCTCGGCGAGAGCCTGCTGTACGTCCTGCGCGAGCGGCTGGGACTGCCCGGCGCGAAGAACGCCTGCGAGCAGGGCGAGTGCGGCTCGTGCTCCGTGCTGCTCGACGGCGTGCTCGTCTGCTCGTGCTGCGTCCTGGCCGCCGACGCGGTCGGCAGCGACGTCCGCACGGTGGAGGGCATGGGCGACGACGGGGAGCTGACGGATGTGCAGCAGGCCTTCCTCGAGGCGGGGGCGGTCCAGTGCGGGTTCTGCATCCCCGGTCTGATCGTGGCGGTCCACGACCTGCTCGACCGCCGTCCCGACGCCGACGAGCTCTCGGTGCGCGAGGCGATCAGCGGCAACCTGTGCCGCTGCACGGGGTACGGGCGGATCCTGGCGGCGGTCGCCGCGGTGCAGCGGGAGCGGGCCGGTGCGTAGCGGGCAGCGAAGGCGGACGACGACGGCGGCGCAGGCGTCGGCGACGGGCACGACGACGCGGGAACGGGTGGGCGGAGGCATCGGCAGCGATGCCGAACGCCCCGACGGCGTGCCGAAGGTCCAGGGCCGGTTCGGCTTCAGCTCGGACGCCTTCGCCGAGGGCATGCTGTGGGGTCGCACCCTGCGCAGCCCCCACGCCGCGGCGCGCATCCGCTCGATCGACACCTCCGGCGCCGAGCAACTCGACGGCGTGGAGGTGGTGATCACCGCCGCCGACGTGCCGGGACGTGCGACCTTCGGGCTGGAGCACCCCGACCAACCGGTGTTCGCATCCGACGTGGTCCGCTACCAGGGCGAGCCGGTCGCGGCGGTGGCCGCGGTCCACCCTGAGATCGCGCGCCGCGCCGTCGAGGCCATCGCGGTCGACTACGAGCCCCTCGACCCGCTGATCGACGCCGAGGCCGCCGTCGACGCCGACCCCATCCATCCCGACGGCAACGTGGTGCGCCACATCGAGATCGTGCACGGTACGCCCGACGAGATCACGGGCTCCGTGGTCGTCGAGGGCACATACGAGATCGGCATGCAGGACCAGGCGTTCATGGGTCCCGAGTCGGGTCTGGCGATCCCGGACGGCGACGGAGGTGTCGACCTGTACATCTCGACCCAGTGGCTGCACGTCGACCGTGACCAGGTCGCCGCGTGCCTGGCCCTGGAGCCCGAACAGGTGCGGTTGACGCTGTCGGGGGTTGGCGGGGCCTTCGGCGCGCGGGAGGACGTCAGTCTGCAGGTCCACGTGTGCCTGCTGGCACTGCGCACCGGACAGCCGGTCAAGATGGTGTACTCACGCGAGGAGTCGTTCTTCGGCCACGTGCACCGCCACCCGGCCCGCATGCACTACCGCCATCACGCCGACCACGACGGGACGCTGGTCAAGGTCGAGGCGTCGTTGTGGTTCGACGGCGGCGCCTACGCGTCGTCGTCCACCGCCGTCATCTCGAACGCGTGCTCGTTCGCCCCGGGCCCGTACCGCGTCGCCCACGCGCACGTCCGGGGCTGGGCGATGCGCACCAACAACCCGCCGTGCGGCGCCATGCGCGGGTTCGGATCGGTCCAGGTGTGCATGGCGCACGAGGCGCAGATGGACAAACTCGCCGCCGCGCTGGACATCGACCCGGTCGAGCTGCGACTGAGCAACGCCCTGCGCACCGGGGACCAGCTGATCACCGGACAGCGGATCACGGGAGTGGCGCCGGTGGCGGAGTGCATCCGTGCCGCGGCCGACGCGCCCCCGCTCGACGACGATCGTGACGAGCCGCTGCGGTTCCCAGGCGGCACCGGCCGCACCGCCGACCGCCACCACGTGCGCCGTGGCACCGGGGTGGCGGTGGGCTTCAAGAACCTCATGTACTCGGAGGGGTTCGATGACTTCTCGACGGCGGCCGTGCGGCTGGAGGTCGGCGCCGACGGCGCGCCGGTCGCAACGGTGCACTGCGCCGCGGCCGAGGTCGGGCAGGGCTTCGTCACGCTGGCCCAGCAGATCGTCCGCACCGAGCTGTGGGCGCAGGTCGTGCACCTGCACCAGGCCGACACGGCGATCGGCTCGGCGGGCTCGACCAGCGCGTCGCGCCAGACGTGGATGAGCGGCGGCGCGGTGCAGGGTGCGTGCGACCGGGTGCGTGAACGCCTGCTCCAGCGGGTCGCTGACAGGCGTGGGATCGACCTCACGGGGGCGCGCCGCGAGGTGCTGGCCCTGCGCGACGGCGAGATCCGCCACGTCGACGACGGCTGGTCGGTCCCGCTCGGCGAGGCGTTGGAGGACGGGCCGGTCGAGGCGAACTACGAGCACCACCACGTACGCACCGACCCGTTCGACGAGCGCGGACAGGGCGACGCACACGTGTCGTTCGTGTTCGCCGCGCACCGCGCCGTGGTCGACGTCGATCCCGAGCTGGGGCTCGTGCGCGTCCAGCAGCTCACGACAGGCCAGGACGTCGGGCGCGCGCTGAACCCGCGGGCCGTCATCGGCCAGATCGAGGGCGGCATCGCCCAAGGGGTGGGACTGGCAGTGATGGAGGAGATCGTGCTCGACGAAGGCTGCATCGCGAACCCGTCGTTCACCGACTACCTGATCCCGACCGCGCTCGACATGCCCGTCGTCGATGCGACGCTGATCGAGCAACCCGAGCCGGGAGCACCGTACGGCGCCAAGGGCGTCGGCGAGCCACCCACGATCTCGTCGACGCCGGCCGTCGTCGCCGCGATCCGCGACGCCACGGGCCTCGACCTGCGACGGGTGCCCGTCCGCCCCGACGACATCGCGCTGCGCAGGAGCTGACGCCATGGGGATCACGCTCGGACACACCCAGTACGGCAAGGCCGAGAACAGGGTCGTCCGGCTGCTGCGTGACAACGACCCGCACCGGATCTGCGACTACAGCGTGAGTGTCAGCCTCGCCGGCGACTTCGACGCGGCGCACCTGGACGGGGACAACCGCAACGTGCTCCCGACCGACACCGCGAAGAACACGACCTTCGCGTACGCCGCGCACGACGACGTCGCGCAACCCGAGTCGTACGGGCTGGCGCTGGCCCGTCACTTCGTCGACGACGTGGAGCCCGTCTCCGGCGCCCGCATCAGCATCGATATGTTCCCGTGGACGCGGCTGAGCCACGGTGGCTTCCCCCATCCCCACGCGTTCGTCCGTGCGGGCAGCCACATCCGCACCGCGTCGGTCGCCTACGACGGCACGTCGACGTGGGTCGTGTCCGGGATCCGCGCCATGACGGTGCTGAAGACGACCGACTCGGAGTTCGAGGGGTTCCACACCGACGCCTACACCACGCTCGAGCCGGCGAAGGACCGCGTGCTGGCCACCACCGTGCGCGCCCAATGGTGGCACGCCGCCGACGACCGCGACTGGGACCGGTCGTTCGACACCGTCCACGCCACCATGCTCGACACGTTCGCCGGCCACTACAGCCGATCGCTCCAGGAGAGCGTGTACCTGATGGGCGAAGCCGTGCTGACCGCAGATCCCGGCATCGCGGAGATCCGGATCTCGTGCCCGAACTCACACCACTTCACGTACGACCTCGGCAGGTTCGGCATCGACAACCCCAACGAGGTGTTCCACGCCGACGACCGCCCGTACGGGTTGATCGAGGCGACGATCCGTCGCGAGGACGCGCCCGTCCCCGGCCCGGCGTTCGATCCCGGACAGGGCTGGTAGCGGCGACCTCCAGGTGTCGACGAGGGGAGGATGGCATGGGCATGACCGAGGCGGACCGCGCCGTGCTGGACGCACTACCCAAGGTCGACCTGCACTGCCACATCGAAGGGACGATGCGTCCGGCGACGGTCGTCGAGCTGGCGGACCGCAACGGTCGCGAGCTGCCGACCCGCGACCCGACCGAGCTGTACGCCTACACGAGCCTCGACACGTTCCTCGACGTGTTCTGGCTGGTGCAGTCGATGCTCACGACACGGGACGACTGGGCCCAGCTCGCCCGCGAGGCCGTGATCGATCAGGCGGCCAGCGGGTTGGTCTACGGTGAGCTCTTCTTCACGCCCGCGCGGCACCTCGACGCCGGCCAGGACCTGGCCGACATCGTCGCCGGCCTCGACGAGGGTCTGACCGCCGGCGAGCGGGAGACCGGCGCACGGGTCGCGCTGATCGCCGACATGGACCGCGCGTTCGGCGTGGCCGCCGCCGACGAGCTGGTCGATCGACTCGTCGAGTTGCGACGCGCAGGCGCGACCGGGACCGAACGGATCATCGGTGTCGGCATGGACTCGACGGAGCACGACGTCGATCCCGCCGGGTACGCCAACGCCTACCGGGCCGCGGCGTCGGCGGGGCTGCGCCGTACCGCCCACCAGGGCGAGACGATGCCGCCGTGGACGATCCGCACCGCTCTGGAGGTGCTCGGATGCGAGCGCATCGACCACGGTCTGACGATCCTCGATGACACCGAGCTGACACGCCGGATGGCCGACGACCGCATTCCGTTGACGGTGTGCCCGAGCTCGAACGTGCTGATCGCCAACCATGTCGACCGCCTCGAGCTGCACCCCTATCCGCGGATGCGCGAGGCCGGGCTGCTGGCGACCGTCAACACCGATGACCCTGCGCTGACGGATCTCACGCTGGCCGGCGAGTACCGGGCCGTCGCCGAGGCGTTCGGCTACGACCTCGACGACATGGTCGCCATCGCCCTCGACGGCATCGACGCGACGTGGCTCGATGACGACGATCGCCGCCTGTTGCGATCCCGCGTGCGCGACACGCTCGAACGGCACCGGCAGGGCACGTGAGGGCCCGGCAGCGGCGCGCCCACCACACGGACATCAGCTCCTGCCCGGTGTCACCCTCGCGGGACACGTCGAGCATCATCCGTCGCCGCTGGCCATCGAACCCCACGCCGCGTGCGTGTGCTGTCCGCAGACGGGAACGTGGATAGCGCAACGCGCGGACCCACGCACCGACCACCGCCGGCCGACGGACGGCGGGAGCGCCGGCGGCGGGGACCGCACGAGCGATCAGGTTCGAGGCGATGATGCACACTGAGGGTGGACCGGTCGACGACACGATGGACGGCGACGCCGCGATGGAGGAGCGCACCACCGACCAGGACGCCGTGCTGCACCGGTTGGCGGCCCACCTGGCCGTACCCGCCGACGCCCTCGATGCCTTCGTGTTCCGTCGCGTCGACGGCGGAAGGATGGTGCACCTCGGAGGCCGCGGGCGCGCCGTGGGCTGGGCCGGCGTCGTGGATGTGACGCTCAACGACGAGCAGCTGCTCCACGAGGCGTGGACGACGGCGCGGCCCGTCCGGCATCGCCATGCCGAGGCGCGTCGGGTGTTCGGCCCCTACTGGGCGCGGTCCGCCGTGGTCGTGCCGTTGCCACCCGACCACCTCGTGGTCCTCGGTGGCACGGGCCGCATCGACGCGCCGGACGAGATCATGACGCTGGCCGGCGAACTGGTCGACCACATCGGCGAGATCTCACCGGCCAAGCGGCTGGCCGACGAACTGGAGGTGCTCCACGCGGTCCGGCGCATCGCACAGATCGCGCAGACCGATGTGCAGGCCGCGGCGGACGACATCGTCGCCATCGCCGCGGGCGCCCTGTCGTGCGAGCTGGCGGCGCTGTGGATGCCCGAGCCGGAGATGCTCGCCGTGGTCGACACGACGAGCGGACCGACCCGTGTTCCCGCCGCGGCCGACGCACTTGCGCCGGCGATGGCCCGCCTGCTGGCCGACCGTGACACCCTGCCGCACTGCCAGCAGGACAACGCCACCCGTCCACTGCCAAGCCCCCTGGGCGCCGACAGCCCGGTCGTGGCGTGGTACGCGGTGCCGATCGCCGGGCCGCCGGACGGGTTGCTGCTGCTGTGCCACACGACCGCCAAGCCCCGGGGCTTCACGCTGCTGTGCCAGCAGGTCGGGCGCAACATCGCGGAGGCCGCGGCCACACCGTTGGCGACCGCGCTGGCCCAGGAGCGCCTGGCTGCCCGGCTCGCGCAGGTCAGCGTCGAGGCACGTCAGGATCCCCTGACCGGTCTGGCGAACCGGCGCGTGTGGCTCGAGGCGGTCGCCGAACTGTCGGCCGACCGCCGCCGGCACGAGGTCGTCGTGGCGATGCTCGACGTCGACGGGCTCAAGCAGATCAATGACGAGCTCGGACACCGGGTCGGCGACGACGTGCTGCGCGCGGTCGCGCACGCGCTCCAGCGCTCGGTCCGCGAGGGCGACGTCGCCGCCCGCCTGGGCGGCGACGAGTTCGCGGTGCTGCTGCGTGACATCGACGACGCGGCGGCCCGCCCGATCATCCGCCGGATCACCGAGGCGATCGATCAGCTGCCGCCATTCGGCGCGCGCCGCGCGTCGGCGTCGCTCGGTTGGGCGCACGTCGCGGCTGACGGCCACCTCGACGACGCGCTGCGCGCGGCCGACCGCGCGATGTACGCGGCGAAGCGTACGCGGGCGGCGGCGACCACCGCGTCCGGCGTCGCGCGATCTGCGGGGCGGCTCAGAGGAACCGTGCCGGGTCGAAGCGCTCCAGGGGGATGATCCGGACCCGGGGCAGCGGCGCGGTGAAGCAATCGACGTCGTCCTCGAGATCGAAGAAGTCGAGCCCGTCGTCGATCAAGCGGCCGAATCGGGAGTTGACGAACTCCCGGGACCCGAGCAGACCGATCCTGCGGACACCGTCCAGGAGGTTGACCACGTGGTCCACGAAGTCCCCGTCGTGGCTGGCCAGCAGCACGTCGCCCTCGCGCTCGCGGATGGCCTCGAGCGTGCGCTGGATGCCGATGTCGACGACCTTCTCCCCGGCGTCACCGGCCAGTGGGATCGGGCGGTAGCTCATCGCCAGGAGCGCCTGCACGAAGCTCATGGGCAACTGTCCTGACGACGCGTTGAGGAAGAACAGGGCGTTGACCGGCTGACCCCACACCCGGGCCGCGAAGTCGCGCACCTGCTCCCATCGGGGGCGTTCCTCGGGCTGAGGCCGCCGGCCGAGCACGCTCGAGCCCAGCGTGGCGTCGATGTTCTCGCCATCGACGAGGAGATACGTCGTCCGTCCACCTGGTTCGTCCACGTCTTCGATGCTATCCGGCGACGGCGCGGAGCCGATGGCGCCACGATCGGTGTCCGGGGCCAGGGCGCGACGGCTGGTCAGGTCGCGTCGACGACCGGAAGCAGCGCGGGAGCGCGGCGGTCGGTGGGCAGGTCGTCGGCGGGCCAGCGCTTGCGGGACCTGCGCGACAGCGCGCGCAGCAGCTTCATGGCCACCGGGTCGTCCTCCGCGGGCTTCGCCTCGATCAGATCGGCGTCGATGACCCCCGCCATCCATTCCTCGCCGCGCTGCGTGCGCACGAGCGTCAGCGTCCAGTCTTCGTCGGCGCCGATCCCGCCGACCGAGATGTCGGCGTGCTCCGCGGCGAAGTCCGGGCACTTCAGGCAACCCGGACGCGTGTGCGGGTGCAGTTCCTTCAACGGGATCTCGTGGTACCCACCGTCACGGGTCCACACCATGTACCGGCCCTTGACGTTGATCTTGGTCACGTCGGCGACGTCGATGCCGTGCTCGGCCAGCACCGTCTGCTGCCCGTCGTAGGTGAAGGTCTTCGAGCACAGCAGGCCGATCGTGAGCGCCAGCTTGTTCTTGTACTTGTTGACGCCGTAGGCCGACACCGTGCCGTTGATCGAGGCCTGACACGACATGCCGACCAGCGCGACCTGCTTGAGCCGCTCGTCCGCGGCCTCCTCCAGGGCGAGGGGGTTCGCCGAGTACGTGTACCGCGACCCTGCGGTGGCCAGCACGTCGTCGCGCGTTCGCGCCAGGAACGGCGCCGAGTCGAACGGACCACGCTCGTCGACGATCCGCGACACCGCGGCGGCCTCGATCAGGCCCTGTTCGAGGCCCCAGATCAGCAGGACCGACACCAGCCCGCCATCCTGTCCCGCGTCATGCACGGCGGCGTCGGTCGCGCGGCACAGCAACAGGGACCGCGCGATGCCGTACACCTCGTCGGGCTCCCGCGGCCGGCCGAACAGCTCGACGTCCAGATCGGACTCCCACGCGCGGAAGCGGGGGCACGCCCGCGTGCAGATGTCGCACCCGCGGTCGCCGATCCAGCATCCGTCGAAGGCGTTTCCCTCGCCGATCTGCACCGGCCAGTAGTCGTCGGTGTAGCCCAGCACGTCCCGCGGGCACGCCATCACGCACGCCGCGCATCCGGTGCACAGCCCAGTGTCGACGACCTCGTGGTACAGCTCGTGCCAGTGGACGTTGTCACGGTCAGCCACGCGATGCCTCCTCGACGGACGGGCGGAGGGCCACAGCCCTGGCCGAGAGTGAGCTGAGAATCGCACTGCCTCCGACCACCACACGATGTCCAGCGGGTCCATGATGCGCTGGCTCATCAGCGCACCGCAAGGGGGTCCGGTACCGATCAGCGCGCGGATGGATCGGTCGCGGCGGTCACCGCTGGCCGACTGCGTGCACCGTCGAGGGGCGCACCGCCACCATTTCCCGTTGTCCGGCAGCGGTCGCCTACCGTCCCACCAGCGTCGCGGGCGCGTGTCGGACCATCTGGTCGCTGACCGATCCCAGGACCGCGCGGTCGACCGCGTCGATCCCGCGCGATCCCACGACCGCCAGCGCGGCCCCCGAGTTGTCGATCTCGGCGAGCAGGCGCTTGACCGGGTGTCCCATGACGACCTGCGTGTCGACGCTGAACCCTGCCGCGCCCAGTCGCTCCGCGGCGCGCTCGGCGTGCTCGCGCGCCGGAGCGAGCACCTCGGCCTCGACCTCGGGCGACGGCGCCCGGGTCGCGTAGCCGGTGTACGGCGGCGACAGCCTCGGCGCGAGCAGCTTGGCCGCCGCGAGGACGGTCACCGGGCACCGTTGCGCGTCCAGCAGCTCCGCCGCGACGTCGACCGCGCGCATCGCATGGTCCGAGCCGTCGACGCCGACGACCACCCCGGCCGAGGTGCCGTGGGGTGCCTGATGCGTCACCAGCACCGACATGGGCGCGGTGTGCAGCAGGCTGGTGCTGACGCTGCCGAGCAGACGGACACCGAACCACCGCACGCCGGAGCCCATCACGATCAGCTGCGCGTCGACCTCGCCCGCCAGCGCGATGAGGGTCGCCGCCGGTCTTCCGTCGTGGACGGCGCCGTCGGCCTCGAAGCCGGCCGAGCCGAGCTGTTCGACGGCCCGGTCGACGGCCTCGTCCGCCGACCGGCGGCGGGCCTCGTCTGACCGGAGCGCGGCGCCGAGGTACCGGAGCTCGGGCAGCCCGTCCGCCACCACAGACGCGGCGGTCACCTGGACACGTGCCGGGTCCGCGAGCAGTTCGAGCAACCGGCCGGCGTCCAGGGCCGCGGCGCCTCCATCGGTTGCGTACACCACTCGCATCACAGGCTCGAATCGTCGACGGGGCGGTCAGCCGGTGGAGCATGATAGGGGACGCGGCGCATCACGTGCTCGACACCCGACGGATGGCATAGCTCAGCGCGAGGAATGGCTGGCCGAACAGCGTGAAGGTGTGCCGGGCGGACAGACGTCCGCCGACGACGCGCACGTCGAGCGTCTCGGCGAACCCGTCGACCGACAACGCGGTGAGCCGGTCGGAATCCGGATCGACGTACGTGAGGTAGTGACCGGGGTGCGCCAGTTCGCTGCGGCTCGACAGCGTGAGCGATCCGTCGGCGTGGCTGTGGGGCAGCAGCGTGGCCGTGAAGCTGCCGTGGGGCACGGGGAACCCGACGCTGACGTATCCCCGGTCCGCGTCGCGGTAGGTGGTGTAGACGCCGACGTAGATCGGCTCGCCGGTGTCGGCGAACGAGCGGATCCATCCGCGGACGTCGACGACACCGTCGCGGTCGACGTCGATCGTGTCGATGCGGCTGCGCACACCGCGCAGCGCCTCGCGCTGGTTCATCGGCACCCTGGCCTGCCCGAGCGGCCTGGCGACCAACGACCGGTACAGCACGTATCCGGGACGCACCCACGCCCGCCAGTGCGGCGTGATGTCGAGCGCGAACCGGGTGGTGTGCTCGTAGAACTCGCGGACCAGGGGATCGACCGCATCCGGGTCGAAGTCGGGACCGCGCAGATCGTCCAGCGACGCCACGATCCCGACATCGCGGGCGTCCCGCACGTAGTCGCCCCCGAGGGCACCGGCGAGGGCCGCGACGTAGTCCACGCCGACGTAGGGACCGTCAGCGGCCAGCGGCACGACGAACGGGAGGTCGGCGGCCTCGACCTCCTCGGCGAGCAGGGCGACCTGCGGAGCCCGGAACGCGACGGCTGACAGGCACCGGTACACGGTCATCGTGACCGCGGCCACCATGGCGCCGTCGACGACGCCCGCACGCCGGGCCACGCGTCCGCACGCCGCACCGACCAGTGGCCCGGCCAGCACCTTCTCCGGTCGCACGCCCAGCACGCCGGCGAGTGCGCCGGTCGCCGTGGCGACGCCTGTCGGACCGAGACCGGCAGCCCGTGCCAGAAGCGCGCCGAGCGGTGCGGCCAGTGCCGCACTGGTCAGCACGCGGCTCCACAGCGCGGGGATCTCGTGCGGTCGCTGCCGTGTCCGTGCGACGATCGATGCCGTGGCGAGCACCGCCGCACCGGCGGCCGCGCCGATGACGCGCGCCATCCGGCGGCGACCGCCGGTGAGCGCGACGCCGGCCGTGCCGCCGATCACCGCGGCCGTGGCCAGCGCCGCTGGGTCGTGGGGAGATCTGTCGGCCATCGGATCCGCACCCTACCCTGCGCGCCGATCGAGCCCATCGTGGCGCACGGCGATGAGCTTCGCCCGGCACGAGCGTCTACCTGGGTGGAAGTTGGCGGGCCACCGGTGGAAGACTGCAACGACAACGGCCGGCCCCGACGATCGCGACAGGAGTGGAGCAGACGATGAGTGGCGTGCGCGTGCTGGTGGGCACCAGCAAGGGAGGGTTCGTGCTGACCGCTGACGGTCACCGGCAGAGCTGGGACGTGACCGGACCGCTGTTCGGCGGGTGGGAGGTCTACCACATGGCCGGTTCGCCTGCGGACCCGGACCGGCTGTACGCGTCGCAGTCAACCGGGTGGTTCGGACAGGTCATCCAGCGCTCCGACGACGGCGGCGCCTCCTGGGAGGCGGTCGGCAACGACTTCACCTACGAGGGAGACCCGGGCACGCACCAGTTCTACGACGGATCGTCGGTCCCGTGGAAGTTCACCCGTGTGTGGCACCTGCTGCCGTCGGACGATGACCCCGATGCGGTCCTCGCCGGTGTCGAGGACGCCGCGCTGTTCAGCACCACCGACGGCGGCAACTCGTGGTCCGAACTGCCCGGGCTGCGGACGCACACCACCGCCTCGTCGTGGGCACCCGGTGCCGGCGGGATGTGCCTGCACACGATCCTGCCGCGTCCCGACGACCCGGCGAGCATGCTGGTCGCGATCTCGTCGGCGGGGGTGTTGTCGACGGAGGACGACGGCGCGACCTGGGCGCTGGCGAACAAGGGCCTGATGTCGGAGTTCCTGCCGGAGCCCGAGGCGGAGGCGGGCCACTGCGTGCACAAGCTCGCACGGCACCCGGAGCGTCCCGACGTGGTGTTCATGCAGAAGCACTGGGACGTCATGCGCTCCGACGACGGCGGGCGGTCGTGGCGCGAGATCAGCGGGAACCTGCCGAGCGACTTCGGCTTCGTGGTCGACGTCCACGCACACGAGCCCGACACCGTCTACGTCGTCCCGATCACCAGCGACGGCGAGCACTACCCACCCGACGGAAGGCTGCGCGTGTACCGCTCGCGCGTCGGTGGCGACGAGTGGGAGCCGCTGACCGACGGGTTGCCGCAGTCGGACTGCTACGTCAACGTGCTGCGCGACGCGATGGCGGTCGACGCGATCGATCCCTGCGGTGTGTACGTCGGCACGACCGGCGGCCAGGTGTACGTCTCCCCGGACGCCGGTGACCACTGGACGCCCATCGTGCGGGATCTGCCCCGGGTGCTGTCGGTCGAGGTGCAGACCCTGCCATGACATCCGGAGAGCACCAGCCCGGACCGGACGGCACGGTGCCGATCAGGGTCGCCGTGCCCCAGCACCTGCGCACCCTCGCGGACGTCAGCGGTCACGTGGTCGTGGCAGTGCCGACGCCGGTGACCGTCGCCGCGGTCGTCGACGCGCTCGAGTCCGCGCATCCGGCGCTGGCCGGGACGATCCGCGATCGCGACACCGGGCGCCGTCGGGCGATGATCCGGGTGTACGCCGACGGCGAGGACTACTCCGACACCTGGACCGGCGCGACGCTACCGGACGCGGTCGTCGACGGGCGGGAGCCGCTGCGGCTCGTGGGAGCGATCGCAGGTGGCTGACGGCGGCGAACGCCGGGCGCCGGGCCGCCTGGGTGGCTACCCGGCGCCCGGCGTCGCGGTGACCGCGGCGTCGTCCCCGTCGTCGAGGCGGGCGGACAGGCCGAACAGCGGGAAGACCCGGTCGGTGTCGAGGAAGAACGTGAACCCGGTGATGCGGCCGCCGGACGTCTCGAGCACCTGCAGGGCCCACGGCTCGTGGCGACCGCCGGGCCCGCTGGGCCGGTACTGGCCGAACGCGGGGCGACCGTTGGCCACGGTCGGCAGCAGCCGCGAACCCCGGCATGCGGCACCGGGTCCCGCCCAGAACGCGGTGATCGTGTCCGGTCCCTCGAGCCACAGTTCGTAGGGCGGCATCGACTGCACGGCGTCGTCGCGCATCAGCGTCGCCAGTTCCGCGAGGTCGTACCGCTCGAACGCGTCGACGTACCGGGCCAGCAGTGCCTGCTGCTGGTCGTCCATCGGCGCGAACGGGTCGCCGTCGGTCAGGTGCTGGTCCTTGAGCGACGCGCGTGCCCGCTGCAGCGCGCTGTTGACCGACGCGACGCTGGCGTCGAGCAGGTCGGCCACGTCGGCGGCCGGCCACCGCAGGACCTCACGAAGCAGCAGCACGGCGCGCTGACGCGACGGCAGTCGCTGCAACGCCGCGATGAACCCCAGCCGCACCGAGTCGCGGAAGACGGCGACCTCTGCGGGATCGGCTTCTGTGGGCACGACGCGTTCGTCGGCGATCGGACCGACCCATGTGGTCTCGCCGCGCACGGCCCCGGCGTGGTCGATCGCGCCGGACGTTCCCGGTCCGAGGTCCATCGGCAGCGCGCGTCGGCGCCGGCCGCGCAGCTGATCGAGGCACACGTTGGTCGCGATGCGATACAGCCACGTCCGCAGCGACGACCGCCCGGCGAACCGGTCGCGGCTGCGCCACGCGCGCAGCATGGTCTCCTGCACCGCGTCCTCGGCCTCCGCAGCGGAGCCGAGCATCCGGTAGCAGTGCGCCGTCAGCTCCCGGCGGTGCCGCTCGAAAGCGTGGTCCAGATCGCCGCGTGCGATGGTCGTCGTCATCGCGCGCCCCATGGGATGTGGCCTGGCGGCTCGGCCGCTGTCGCGTTCATCGTTCCAACGCTACACGCCCGCGCCGCGGGCGGTGCGGGCCCACACCGGTCCATCGTCGACCCACGTCACCGCTGTGCGGACAGCTCGGCCCGCAGGACCGACATTCCGGCGTGCACCTCGGCGAAGCTGGTGCTCAGCGGTGACAGGCCGATGCGGACGCTGTCGGGCTCCCGGTGGTCGGGAATGACGCCGCGGTCCCACAGGCGGTCGACGACCTCACGGAATCCGGGTCGTCGCAGCGTCACGTGACCGCCACGCCGGGCGCTGGCGCGGGGCGAGGCGACCTCGACGCCGAGAGCCGCGAGCCACGCGTCGACCAGGTCGAGGGCGTACGAGGTCAGTCGCACCGACTTGGCCCGCACCGCTGCGATGCCCACGCCGGCGAGCACATCCAGGCTCGCGGTCAGCGGCACCATCGCCAGGATCGGCGGGGTGCCGCTGAGCACGCTGCGCAGCCCCTGCGCCGGTTCGTAGCGGGGCTCCATGGCGAAGGGGTCACGGCGACCGATCCATCCCCAGATCGGCTGACGCACGACGTCCTGCAGGTCCCGGCGGACGTACGCGAACGCCGGCGAGCCCGGCCCGGCGTTGAGGTACTTGTAGGTGCACCCGACCGCCAGGTCGACATCCCAGTCGTCCAGCGCCAGCTCCACCGACCCGACCGAGTGGCTGAGGTCCCACAGCATCAGCGCGCCGGCGTCGTGGGTGAGCCGGGTGATGGTGGCGGCGTCGGCCATCCAGCCGGAGCGGTAGGCCACGTGACTGAGCGACACGAGCGCCGTGTCGGCATCGACGACGGCGGCAACCTGGTCGGTGGTCACGCCAGTCGCGTCGTCGGTGCGGATCCACACCAGATCCAGACCACGGTCCGCCGCCACGCCCTCCAGGACGTAGCGGTCGGTCGGGAAGTCGTTGGAGTCGACGACGATCCGACGGCGGTCCGGTCGTGCGGTGACTGCGGCGTGTGCCAGCTTGTACAGCAGCACGGTCGTCGAGTCGGCGACGACGACCTGCCCGGGCCCAGCCCCGAGCGCGACGCGACCCAGCCTGTCACCTACCTGTTCCGGCCAGTCGAGCCAGCCATCGGACCACCCACGGATGAGGCGTCGGGCCCACCGGTCGTCGATGAACGCCTGCATGCGCTCGGCGGACGCACGCAACGGCCGGCCGAGCGAGTTGCCGTCGAAGTAGGCGACCACGTCGGTGTCGTCGACATGGAGGAACTGCTGGCGGTACGACGCGAGCGGGTCGGCCGCGTCGAGCGCCCGCGCGCGGTCCAGCAGGTCGTCGTCATCTGCAGTCACGGTCCGCCCTCCTCGCCGCGGCAACAGTGCCGACGCTACCCGTCGGTGTCACCGATCCGGTCGCCGGCACGCCACACTGCGTGCGGCCGCACACCCCACGACCACGCGAACGCGCCCTCGTGGTCGGCGTCCCAGGCCACGAGGTCCGCGCGCGCCCCGACCTCGACCACGCCCCGATCGCGCAGCCGCAGTGCCCGCGCCCCGCCGACCGTGGCCGCCGTCAACGCCCGGTCGACGCTCAGACCGAGGGCCGCGACGGCGAGGCACACGACCAGGCTCATGTCGGTCGTGCCGACCATCCCGGGATTGTGGTCGCTGCCGAGGGCGATCGTCACGCCGTGGCGTCGCAGCGCATCGACATCCGGCACACGGCCGACCGCGAGGGCCGTGCCGGGACACAGCACCGCCGCGACGCCGGCCGCCGCCAGGGCACGGGCATCGGCGGGAGTGACGTGCAGCAGGTGGTCGGCCGACGCGGCACCGAGCTCGGCCGCCAGCCAGGCACCGCCGGTGTGGGCCAGTTCGTCCGCGTGGATGCGTGCCAGCAGGCCGGCACGCTGTGCCGCGGTCAGCACGCGGCGCGCCTGCTCGACCGTGAAGTAGCCGGCATCGCAGAACACGTCGCAGGCGTCCGCCCCGGCCGCGGCCGCGGCGGGGATCCAGGACGTCACCGCGTCGATGTGTTCATCGGCGGTCACGACGTCGTCCGGCGGCAGCGCGTGCGCGCCCAGGAAGGTCACCTGCACGTCGGGCAGCCCGTCGGTCGCGCGCAGACCGTCGAGCAGGGCCACGGCGCCCAGTTCGCCCTCGCGGGTGAGGTCGTACCCGGTCTTCGCCTCGACCGTCGTCGCGCCGGCCGCGACCCAACGACGCAGTCGGTCACGGACCGCAGTGTGCAGCGCGTCGGCGTCCGCGGCCCGTGTGGCCGTGACGGTCGCGCCGATGCCGGTGTCGGCGTCCGAGGCGCCGTAGGGCTGGCCGGCGGTGCGGGCGGCGATCTCTGGCAGGCGCGGGCGGGTGTACACGGGGTGGGTGTGCGCGTCGATCAGGCCGGGGGTCACCAGACCGCCGGCACAGTCGATGCGGTCCTCCCAGACCAGACCATCGACGGCCGGGTCCTGGCCGGACCGCCCGATCCAGGTGATCGCACCGTCAGCCATCGCGACCGCGGCGTGCTCCACGACGCCCCGCGCCCCGCACGTGAACAGGCGGCCGATGCGGTCGAGCAGCACCCCGCTCACGGCGCCACCGCCGCGATCGCCTCCCGCAGCCGGGCACCGACATCGCCGACGCGCACGTGGCATCCGCCGGCCACGACCACCCGGCCGCCGACGATCACCTCACGGACATCGGCCGCCGTCGCGGCGAACACGACCATGGCAGCGTCGGGCGGCTCGGCAGCCGCCAGACGTGGTCCCGCCACATCGACGACGATCAGGTCGGCGAGGCGTCCGACCTCGATGCGTCCCGCGTCCCACCCCAGCGCAGCCATGCCCGCACTGGTGGCGGCCTCCAGCAGCGCGGCGGGACGATGGTGGCCGCGTCGACCGGTCACCAGGCGCTGGTCGAGTTCGATGGCACGGACCTCCTCGAACAGGTCGATGACGGCGTGGCTGTCGCTGCCGACCGCGAGCGGGCAGCCGGCCGACGCGAGCGCGGACGCGGGCCCGACGCCGTCGGCCAGGCTGCGTTCGGTGGTCGGGCACAGGCAGACGATGGTCGAGTCGCGCCCGAGCAGCGCGACGTCCTCGGGCGACACATGGGTGGCGTGCACCGCGGTCGTGGCGGGCCCGAGCACGCCGCCATCGGCGAGCAACGCGGTCGGTGTACGGCCGGTCGCGGCCGCGCACGCGTCGTTCTCCGCCGGCTGCTCCGACAGGTGGACGTGCAACGGCGCATCGCGGCCCGCGGCCCACCGGGCGACGACGCCGATCGCGTCGGCGGGGACGGCCCGAACGCTGTGGATGGCCGCGCCGATCCGCAGCGTGCGCGTGGTTGGCATCCGTTCGACGCGGGACGCCCACGCGTCGACGTCGCCGTCGCTGAAGCGGCGCTGGGTTGCGTCGAGGTCCGTGCCGAACCCGCCCCGCAGGTAGCACGCGTCGATCAGGGTGAGCCGGATGCCGGCGTCGGCAGCGGCGGTGGCCAGCGCGTGGCCCATCGCGTTGGGATCCGTGTGCACCCGTCCGTCCGGCGCGTGGTGCAGGTAGTGGAACTCACCGACGGCGGTGACGCCGGCGAGCGCCATCTCGGCATACGTCGCCCGCGCGAGGGCGTAGGACGTGTCGGGGTCCAGCCGCGCGGCGACCCCGTACATCTGGCGCCGCCACGACCAGAAGTCTCCCGGCCCCTGCTCGGTCCGTCCACGCAGCGCACGGTGGAACGCGTGGCTGTGGGTGTTCGCCAGGCCCGGCAGCACCATGCCGCCGAGATGTCGCGCTCCGGGTGGCGCGGGAACGCCGCTGGCGACAGCGGTGATGCGTTCGCCGTCCGCGGTGATCGCAACGTCGCGGGCGACATGGCCACCAGTCCCGGTCGGCAGCCATGCGTACGGTGCGAACCACGTGGTCATCTGCCGATCAGGTCCTCCAGCACGTCGGTGAGTGCCGTCACGCCTGCGGCGCAGTCGGACGGGTCGGCGTGCTCGTGTGGGCTGTGGCTGACGCCGGTCGGGTTGCGCACGAACAGCATCGCGGCCGGGACCTGCGCGGCGAGGACGGCGGCGTCGTGGCCGGCGGCCGTCGGGATGCGCGGCACCGAGGGACCGAGACGCTCCGCCAGACGGTCCACGAGCGCGGCATCGAACGTCGTCGCCGCACCGCGCGAGTCCAGGTCGACCGTGGCGGCGCACCCGTGGTGGGCGGCGGCGGCACTGACATCGCTGCGCCAGCGCGTGTAGAACCCGTCCAGGGTGGCGTCGTCGGCGGCACGCGCGTCGAGGAACGCGGTGACACGCGCCGGCACCGTGCTCGCGGCGTTCGGCGTCACGTCCACGCGACCGATGGTCGCGCGGCAGCCCAGCCGGGCCGCGTGGGACCGCGCCGCGGTGGTCGCGGCGGCCGCGACCAGCATCGGGTCGGCGCGGTCGTCCAGCGCGGTCGTGCCGGCGTGGTTGGCCTCACCGTCGACATGCAGGCGCCATCGGCCCCTCGGCCACACCCCCGCACACAGCGCCACCCCGGCACCTGCGTCGACCAGGTGGCGTCCCTGTTCCACGTGCAGTTCGACCATCGCCGTGACACGCCATAGGCGTGCGGGATCGGGACCGACGCCGTCGGGGTCGACGCGGGCGCGGCGCAACGCTGCCTCCACGCTGGTCCCCGCGGCGTCCCGACGCCCCAGCACGTCGGCGGCGACGCGACGGCCGGTCAGCAGCCCCGAGCCGAACGTCGGTGTGTTGAACCTCGCGCCCTCCTCGTCGGCGAAGGCCACGACGGCCAGCGACGTCGACCCGATCCGCACGCCGCGCCCGCGCAGTGCGTCGACCGCCGACAACGCCGACACGACGCCGAGCGCACCGTCGTACGCGCCACCGCGCACAACCGTGTCGAGGTGGCTGCCGGTCACCACGACGTCGGCGTCGCGCTCGCCCCACCACGCCCACAGGTTGCCGTTGCGGTCGGTCTCGACGTCCAGACCGCGCGCCTCCGCGGCGGCGGCGAACCACGCGCGCGCGGACAGATCCTCGTCGCTCCACGCGAGCCGCGTGCAGCCCGGGGCGTCGGCATGCGCGCCGATGCGGGCGAGGTCGGCGAGGAGCGCGGCGAACCCGGTGGTGCCGGCGGTGCTCACCGGTCGGCGTCGCCGTCGTCGAGCATCGGCATGCGGATGCCGCGCTCGGTCGCGGTGCGACGCGCGAGGTCGTAGCCGGCGTCGGCGTGGCGGACGACGCCGGTGCCGGGGTCGGTCGTCAGCACCCGCTCGAGGCGCTGCGCGCTGGTATCGGTGCCCTCGGCCACCACGACCATCCCGGCGTGCAGCGACTTGCCGATGCCCACGCCGCCGCCGTGGTGCACGCTGACCCACGACGCGCCGGCCGCAGTGTTGACCAGCGCGTTGAGGATCGGCCAGTCGGCGATCGCGTCGCTGCCGTCGGCCATCGCCTCGGTCTCGCGGTGCGGAGAGGCGACCGAGCCCGCGTCGAGGTGGTCACGGCCGATCACCAGTGGCGCGCTGACCTCGCCCGACGCCACCAGGTCGTTGAAGCGCCGCCCCAGCCGCGCCCGCTCGCCGTAGCCGAGCCAGCAGATCCGCGACGGCAGCCCCTGGAAGGCGACCCGCTCCTGCGCCAGCCGGATCCACCGGCCGAGGGTCTCGTCGTCGGCGAACTCGTCGAGCACCGCGCGGTCGGTCGCAGCGATGTCTGCGGGATCACCCGACAGCGCCGCCCACCGGAACGGCCCGCGTCCCTCGCAGAACAGCGGCCGGATGTAGGCCGGGACGAACCCCGGGTACGCGAACGCGTCTTCGAACCCGCCCTCGCGCGCCCCACCGCGCAGGCTGTTGCCGTAGTCGAAGACCTCCGCGCCCACGTCCTGGTAGCCGACCATCGCCGCGCAGTGCCGGGCCATCGATGCGTGCGCACGCTGGACGTACTCTGCGGGCTTGCGCGCGCGCAGATCATCAGCCTCGTTCAGCGTGAGCCCGGCGGGGATGTACCCGCCCAGCGGATCGTGCGCGGACGTCTGATCGGTCACGACGTCGAACGCGACGCCCCGGCGCAGCACATGGGGGAAGACGTCCGCGGCGTTGCCGATGACGCCGACCGACAGGGCGCGCCCCGCGTCGGCGGCGTCGCGGACGCGGGCCAGCGCGTCATCGAGGTCGTCCGCGAGCTCGTCCAGGTAGCGGGTCTCCAGCCGGCGCTGCGCGCGACGCGGGTCGACCTCGACGCACAGCGCGACGCCCTCGTTCATGGTGACGGCCAGCGGCTGGGCACCGCCCATGCCGCCGAGGCCCGCCGTCAGGACGGTCCGGCCACGCAGGGAGCCACCGAAGCGCTGCCGGGCCACGGCCGCGAAGGTCTCGTACGTGCCCTGCAGGATCCCCTGGGTGCCGATGTAGATCCAGCTGCCGGCGGTCATCTGGCCGTACATCGTCAGCCCGTCGCGCTCCAGGGCGCGGAAGGTCTCCCAGTCCGCCCAGTCGGGCACCAGCAGCGAGTTGGCGATCAGCACCCGCGGCGCCCATTCGTGCGTGCGGAAGACAGCGACCGGCTTGCCGGACTGCACCAGCAGCGTCTCGTCGTCGGCCAGGTCGCGAAGCGTGGCGACGATGGCGTGGAACGCTGGCCAGCTGCGCGCCGCCCGGCCGGACCCGCCGTACACGACCAGGTCGTCCGGACGCTCGGCGACGTCCGGGTCCAGGTTGTTCATCAGCATCCGCAGGGCGGCCTCCTGGGTCCAGCCCCGGCAGGTCCGCTCCACGCCGCGCGGGGCGCGGATGGTGGGGATGTCGCTCATGACGGCTCCAGTCCGAATCGCAGGGTCGTGATGCCGGTCGCGTCGGCCGCCGCGGCGAGCAGGGCGCCGTCTGCGATGACGGCCGCGACCGCCTCGATCTCGTCGGCGACGACACGGTCGCGTCCCGGTCCCGCGATGCCGGCGGCGCGGATCGCGTCCCGCGCGGCGGCGGTGCCGGGCGCAGGCTCGAGTGGGGCACGTAGATCCAGCGCACGCGCCGCAGTGAGCAGTTCGACGGCCAGCACGCGTCCGAGCCCGTCGATCGCTCGGCGCAGCTTGCGCGCGGCGGCCCAGCCCATCGACACGTGGTCCTCCTGCATCGCACTGGACGGGATCGAGTCGACGCTGGCGGGAGCGGCCAGGCGCTTGAGCTCGCTGACGACGCCCGCGGCCGTGTACTGGGCGATCATCAGGCCCGAGTCGACACCCGGGTCGTCGGCGAGGAAGGCCGGCAACCCGCCGTTGCGGGCGACGTCGAGGAAGCGATCCGTGCGCCGCTCGCTCATGCTGGCGACGTCGGCGACGGCGATCGCGAGGAAGTCGAGCACATAGCCCAACGGGGCACCGTGGAAGTTGCCGTTCGACTCGACGCGGCCGTCGACGGTGACGACCGGGTTGTCGATCGCGGCCGCGAGCTCACGGTCGGCGACGGCGGTGGCGTGGGCCACGGTGTCGCGCGCTGCCCCGTGCACCTGTGGCGCGCACCGCAACGCGTACGCGTCCTGCACGCGCGTGCACGCCGGTGTGCGGTGGCTGGCCATGACGCCACTGCCGGCGAGCAGCGCCCGGAGATGCGCGGCGGACACCGCCTGACCCGGATGCGGCCGGAGTGCCTGCAGGTCGTCGGCGAACACGGCGTCGGTGCCCAGCAGCGCTTCGACGCTCATCGCCGCGGCGACGTCGGCGGTCGGCAGCAGCCGGCGCAGGTCCCAGATGGCGAGCACCAGCATCCCGAGCATCCCGTCGGTGCCGTTGATCAGCGCGAGCCCCTCCTTCTCGCGGTAGGCCACGGGCGCGATGCCGTGGGCGCGCAACGCATCGGCGGCCGGTCGGATCCGACCGCCGGCGTCACGGACGTCGCCTTCGCCCATGAGGGCGAGGGCGACATGGCTCAACGGCGCAAGATCGCCGGAGCATCCCAGGGACCCGTGCTCACGCACGATCGGCGTCAGGCCGGCGTTCAGCAGTGCCGCGTACGACCGGACCGTCACCGGCCGCACACCCGTGCGACCCGTGGCCAGCGTCGACAGGCGCAGCAGCATCATCGCCCGCACGACCTCCCGCTCGACCTCGTCGCCCGCGCCCGCCGCGTGCGAACGGATGAGGCTGGCCTGCAGCCGCGAGCGCAGCCCGGGTGGGATGTGCCGGGTCGCCATGGCGCCGAACCCGGTCGACACGCCGTAGTGCGGCTGCGTGTCGTCGGCGAGCGCTTCGACGACGGCGCGGCTGCGCGCCACCTCGTCCATGGCGTCGTCCGCGACGCGCACCGGCACGTCGTGTCGTGCGACGCGCACGACGTCCGCCGCGTCGACCGGGCCGGTGCCCACCACCAGCGTCTGCATGGCCATGTTCGCACTGTGGCCGCAGACGGACGCGCGGCGCCACGCCTGTACGCCGCAATCTGTCTGCGATCACAGACAGGCGGCCGCATATCGTGGGTAGTGTGGAGCACCGCAGGTCGGCCGCCCGGCGCGGCGTCCCCGCCGCGCGACACACGCTCGCGATCCTGCGGGCGTTGGCCGCACAGCCGGGGCCGGTGCCCGCGGCGGTGCTTGCCCGCGATCTGGGCCTGCCGCGCTCGACGACCTACCACCTGCTCGGCGAGCTGACCGCGGCGGGGTTCGTCGTCCACCTGCCCGAGGAGCACCGCTACGGCCTCGGCGTGACCGCGTACGAGATCGGCGCCGCCTACATGCGGCAGGAACCACTCGCGCGCCTGGGCCGTCCGGTGCTGGCCCGCCTCGTCGACCGTGTCGGCCACACCGCGCACCTCGCGGTGCTGCACGGACGCGAGGTCCTGTACATCGTCGAGGAACGCGCGCCCGGCAGACCGCCGCTGGTCACCGACGTCGGCGTCCGCCTGCCCGCGCACCTGACGGCCAGCGGCCGTGCGATCCTCGCGGCGCTCCCGGTCGCCCAGGTGCACGCGCTGTTCCCCGACCGGGCGGCATTCGTGGATCGCCACGGCACCGGGCCCGCCTCGCCCACCGCGTTGCGGAGCCTGCTGCGCGACGTGCGCCGGGCGGGTCACGCCACCGAGCACGGCGACGTCACCCCGGGGTTCGCGTCGGTCGGAGCTGCCGCGAGGGACCACTCCGGCCACCCCGTGGCGAGCGTCGCCGTGACCTACCCGTCGGCGGCGGTCGACCCGGGTGCGCACCGGTGGTTGATCGATCAGGTCGCCGCCGGCGCGAACGAGTTGACCCGCCGCATCGGCGGCCGCGCGGGCTGACGGCCGCAGGCGGGTCAGCTGACCCGGTCCCGGTGCACGACGTCGATGACGGGACGACGGGATACCGACGCCACGGCCGACCGCTGTGATGCCGGGACCCGTAGGAGATCGATTCCGTGTGTCCGCGACGTCTGGACGGGTGACGCTCGCCGCAGCAGGGGCGGCGCCGCACGCCGGGGCGACGGTTGCGCACCCGGTCGCCGGCCCGATACTGACGTCATGCCACACGCCGCCGTCGGTCTGCTCCGGGACCTCGTCGCGATCGACTCGGTCAACCCGTCGCTCGTACCGGGCGCGGCCGGCGAACGCGAGATCGCACGGTTCGTGGACCGGTGGGCCAGGGATGCGGGGCTCGCCACGCAGATCGTGGAGACGACCCCGGGACGCCCCAGCGTGATCGTCCGGGGCGGGACGGCGGGCGGCGGACCGACGCTGCTCCTGTGCGGGCATCTCGACACGGTGGGCGTGCGCGGCATGACCGATCCACACGAGCCGCGTGTGGACGGCGATCGCATGCACGGTCGCGGCGCCTACGACATGAAGGGCGGGCTCGCAGCAGCCCTGATCTCCTGTCGCGACGCGACCCTGGCGGGGATCGCCGGGGAGGTGGTCGTCGCGGCCGTCGCTGACGAGGAGCACGCCAGCCTCGGCGTCCGGGCGGTGCTCACCCACGTCTCGGCCGATGCGGCGGTCGTGACCGAGCCGACCGAGCTGACGGTCGCGGTCGCGCACAAGGGCTTTGTCTGGACGCAGATCGACGTGACGGGCAGTGCGGCGCACGGTTCGCGACCGCACCTGGGTGTCGATGCGATCCTGAAGACCGGCCCGGTCATCGTCGGCCTGTCCGATCTCGACGCGCGCCTGCGCGCCGACGAGCATCCGTTGCTCGGGTCGGGCTCGCTGCACGCCTCGCTGATCGACGGCGGTCTGGGGGAGTCGACGATCCCCGACCGCTGCACACTGACCGTCGAACGCCGCACGCTGCCGGGCGAGACCGGCGCAGACGTCGAACGTGACATCGAGGACCTGCTCGGACGGTGTCGTGACGCCGATCCCGATCTGCGCGCGCAGCAACGCACCACGCTCGTGCGCGACCCGTTCGAGGTGCCGCCCACCGAGCCGATCGTCGGCGTCGTCCGGGACGCCGCGACAGCGGTGATGGGCCGCCCGCCGAAGGTCGGCGGCGTCAGCTACTGGAGCGATGCGGCGTTCATCGCGGCGGCGGAGATCCCGACCGTGTTGTTCGGGCCCGCAGGTGACGGGGCGCACGCCGCAGTCGAGTGGGTCAGCATCGAGGCGACCGCGGCGTGCGCCGACGTGCTGACCGCCGCGGCGCGCGCGTTCTGCCGGTGACCACCACCGCCCGCTGCGTCGTCAACATGCGCCTGCGGCCCGCCGACGTGCCGGCGCCGGCCGGTCCCGACGTGCAACGGTTCCACGCGGGCATGGGCGGCTACCGGCCCACGCCACTGCGCGCCGTCGACGGTGTGGACATCAAGGACGAGTCGGACCGGTTCGGCCTGCCCGCGTTCAAGTTCCTCGGCGCCTCCTGGGCCATCGAACAGCTCGTCCGCAACGATCCGTCCATCTCTGCGTTGGTCACGGCGAGCGCGGGCAACCACGGGCGCGCGGTCGGCCGGGCCGCAGCACTGCGCGAGCTGGACTGCCGGGTCCTGCTGCCACGCACGATCAGTGACCGGCGAGCCGAGCTCATCAGCGCCGAGGGCGCCGAGGTCATCCGTGTCGACGGCCGCTACGACGATGCGGTCGCCGCGGCCGAGGCGGAGGCGGCAGCGCCCGGCGTCGCGCTGGTGGCGGACACGGGCACGACCACGTCGGCGCACTGGGTCATCGACGGCTACAGCACGCTGTTCCGCGAGGCGTCCACCCAGGCGGTGGCGCCGCACGACCTGATCGTCGTCCCGATCGGGGTCGGATCGCTGGCGGCCGCCGCGATCCGCTTCGCAGCCCACGCCGGACCGCCGGCGACCGTCGTCGGCGTCGAACCCGTGACGGCGGCATGCGTCGGCGCGTCACTCATGGCGGGCCGCGCCGTCACGATCGACACCCCCGGCACGAGCATGACCGGCATGGACTGCGCCACACCGTCGGCTGCTGCATGGCCCACCCTGCGCAGCGGGCTCGCCGGGATCGTCACCGTCAGCGACGAGGAGACCTGGCAGGCGATGCGGGACCTCGCGGACCGCGGCGTGACGGCCGGTGAGTGCGGCGCAGCGACCGTGGCCGCACTGCGCGCACTGCGCGACGATCCACGGTGCGCGCCCCTGCGCACGGCGGCCGGGCTCTCGCCGCGGACGCGGGTGCTGTGCGTGAGCACGGAGGGCGCCACTGACCCGGAGGCGTACGCGCGCATCGTCGGATCGCGACGGAGGTCACCATCGGGCGGCGGCTGACCGCCCGGGTGTCCTCGTGGTCGGCGCGACGTTGACCCTGCTCGCCGAGGTCAACTTCCACGGCGGCGACTCCGCCGAGGCGCTGCGGCTGCTGACCGAGGCGGTGGACCACGCCGACGACCCACGGACCGTCGCCGCCATCGAGCTCGTCATCGGCTACACCTACGCCAACGCATGGGAGCACGAAGCGTCGGCGGCGCACGCGGCCCGCGGTCTCGAGCTGGTCGAGGCGTCCGGCGACCGCCCTCTCATCGCGCAGGCGCTCGCCGCGACGGTCATGTACCGGTTCCTGTGCGGCGGCGGCGTCGACTGGACGACGCTCGAACGGTCGCTGAAGCTCGAGGACGCCGACGCCGTCGTGGCACTGGAGGCCCGGCCGGCCGTCATCGCAGCGCTCCTCCAGCTCTACGTGGGCGACCACGACCTGGCGCGTGACGGTCTGCGCACCATCGCGCAGCGAGCAGCTGACCGCGGCGACGAGAGTGCCGCATGCGAGCCGCTCACGACGGCCATCGAGGAGGGTGGTCTTGCCGAGCCGGTGCCCGCATTCTTCCTCCCGGACGCCCTCGAGGCGTTGATCGCACTGGGCGAGCTCGGTCGCGCCGACGTGCTCACGACCGCGCTCGAGCAGCGCGCACACGCGCTGGACCGTACGTGGGCGCTCGCGACGGGCGGGCGCTGCCGCGCGCTGCTGCACGCCGCCCGTGGCGACCTCGATGCCGCCCGCACCGCCGCGGACAGAGCCGCCGCGGCACACGAGCGCATCGACATGCCGTTCGAGCGCGCGAGGACGCAGCTGGTCACGGGTGTGATCCAGCGCCGCTGTCGTCAGCGCGCGCTGGCGCGGTCGTCGTTCGAGGAGGCGCTGAAGACGTTCGAACGACTGGGCACCCCGCTGTGGGCGGATCAGGCCCGTCAGCAACTCGACCGGGTCGGCACACGGCAGTCGTCGGGCACGCAGCTCACGGCAACGGAGCAACGCGTCGCCGAGCTCGCCGGGAGCGGCCTGACCAACCGCGAGGTCGCCTCGACACTGTTCATCAGCCCGAAGACGGTCGAGGCGAACCTGTCCCGCGTCTGCGTCGCGGTCACACGTGACCAGTCGTCGAGCGCGGCGCCACAGTGGTGACCGCGCGTCGGCGACGCCGCGACTTGATGCGCTCAGGTCGGCTCCGTCGTCACCTTCGCGCCGTAGCCGTCCCGTACGCGCGGCCAAGGACGAGTCTGGTCGCGCCACACAGCTGCTGATGATGGGGCTGGGCGGTCAAGGAGTCGTTCCGACGGATCGATCCGGTCGACGCGCGTGCCGCCGCGATCCACCGCCCACGCCACACCGACCATCGCGAACGGACGACCATTGACGGGTGGTACACCCGACCCGATCGGCACCGGGCGAGTTCGTCCACGTACGTGGATGGCCCGGGCCGATCCGGTCAGCGCACGGTGAGTTCGCCGGCCATGTCCGGCGCGTGGGGGATGCAGTAGAAGCGGTAGGTGCCGGGATCGGCGGGGAACGTGACCCGCTGGGTGGTGCCGGGCGGCACGTTGAGGTCCACGCCGAGCTCGTCGACGGTGAACGTGTGACGAGTCGCATCGTCGTTGGTGACGGTCACCGCGACGGTCCCGGCACCCGCCGTGACGCTGGGGGCGTCGAACCGGAAGTCGGCCGTGGTCAGCTCGATGTCACCGGGCTGCGCGGTGACGCTGTCGACGCGGCCGGCAGCGATGATCGAGACGGCGGTCGCGGCCACGAGGATGACGACGGCGGCCACGGCGACGAGCATGGCGGAGCGCGTGGTCGGTCGGCCAGGGTTCCTGGCCTCCCGGAAGGCGGGCACCGCTGCGACGCCGCCGACAAGTGTCGCCACGGCGAACAGCGTCAGGGGCAGGAAGTCGCCGGGGGTCTCGGGATGGGCCAGCGCGTCGGCGAGGAATGGCGCGCTGGACAGCAGCTCGGCGAGCAGCACGACACCGAGCACCACGATGCCGGCCCGCCGCCACCGCCACACCACGAGCAGTCCGACCACGATCGGGACGGCCATCGCCAGGAAGAACGCCTCGATGCTGCCGGCGATGATCATGGCGATCACGAACGACGCGATCGTGGCCCAGCCCGCCGCGACGAGCAGGCTTAGCCATCCGACGCGTGGCTGCCTGCTCGGCGCCGGCGCGACCGGGTCGGTGCGGGTGGGCTGACTGCTGGGGCTGGTGGTGGTCATGGCGGTGTCCTTCCTGGGGTGGTGTGGGCGCCTACGCCGCCGAATCCGCGCGCAGTGCGCCGAGTTGCTGGAGCAGGCGGTGGGTGTCTACGGCTGCCCAGTGCTCGGTGATCCGGCCGTCGTCGCAGACCCGGTTGACGTCGATGAGCTCGAAGGCGACCCGTCGGCCGGTGGGGGCGACGCCGAGGAACTCGCCGGTGTGGGTGCCGCGGACGGTGCTGCGGGTGACGACCCGGTCGGCCTCGACGATCTGGTCCTCGACGATCAGGTACAGGTCGGGAAACGCCCGGCGCAGGACTGTGACCCGGTCTTTCAGGGCCGCCAGGCCGGTGCGCTCCGGCGGTGTCGAGCTGTGGTCGCCGTCGTCGTGCGCGATGAGCTCGTCGACGACGGCCAGGTCACCCTGGGTGAACACTTCCTCGGCGAGACGGCGGGCCTGGCGCTTCATCTGCTCCGGTGACATCGGCGGCTCCTGGGCGTGGTGGGCCGTCACGGCACGGGCGTGTGCGTCGGGACGTTGCGCCGTCGCGCCGTCGTCACAGAGGACTGACCGCCGGTCGGCGGCCCCACGACAGACCGGTGCGGAATGGCGCACCCGAGCGCCAGCACCGCGAGGAACGACCAGAAGTACAGCGCGACCCAGGCGCCGCGGGATGTCGTCACGGCCAGCTCGGGACCGCCGAACCCAGTGACCGTCAGTATCCAGATCGGGATCGGCGTGAGTGCGATCAGACCGCAGACGATCCGTCCCCACAGCCGACCGCGACCCGACAGCGCGTAGCCGCCTGCCATGCCGAACAGTGGCATGCCGATCGCGCCGCCACCGAGCCCGTCGGCGAGGAATTCCTCCAAGCCTGCCATCGGGCCACCGGGCGCGGTCACCAGCCCGTGCACCAGCACCCCGGCGAACAGCAACGGCGCGGTGGCGAGCCACCGCCAACCCCGCCGGCCACCGGTGCGTCGCAGGTGCTCGGCCCAGCCCAACAGCGCACCGGCGAGCACGCCGGGCGCCAGGATCCACACGAACGTGCCGACCCATTCGACACCCGAGGCGGTGCCCGCGATCTCTGCCATGAACCCCCGCAGTCCCGTAGCCCACGCCAGGCCACACACCCCACCGACAGCGGCCAACGACACGGGGTGGATCGACTGCGGAGCACGCTCGCGCCCCTGACCATCGGTTGACGTCGTCGACATCATCATCGACCTCCACCGGCAGTGCCCGGACCGCCGGACCGCAGCGTGCGCCAGGGATGCGACGGTGCGCCACGACGAGGACTCCCCGTTCGCTGGACGTTTGCGTAGACTCCGACGGTGGACGTCAGCGCGGGTTGGGATCAGCCCCCGTTCGGAGCGATGCTCAAGCGCCTCCGACTCGCGGCTGGCATGACCCAGGAGGCGCTCGCCGAGAGCGCGCGCCTGAGCGCCAAGGCGGTCAGTGACCTCGAACGCGACCCCACGCGTCGACCACGGCTGACGACCGTTGCACTGCTCACGGACGCCCTGGGGCTGTCGACCGGGGACCGCGCCGCGCTGATCGCGGCCGCACGCCCCGACGATCTGCCGCCGGCCCACGCGCCCACGGCATCGCATCAGCGGCTACTGCGCCCCCTGACCCCGCTGCTGGGCCGGGCCGGTGTCACCGCGGCCATCGCCGAGCTGCTCCAACGCGGCGACACGCAGCTGCTGACGCTGACCGGACCCGGCGGTGTCGGCAAGACCCGTGTCGCGATCGATGTCGCGCGACGCGTGCGCGACGCGTGCGCCGATGGGGTGGTGTTCGTCGACCTCACGCCGCTGCGCGACCCTGCGCTGGTGCTGCGCAGGATCGCCGCCGGCATCGGCAGCGACGACCGCGCCGCCACCGCGCTGCACGACCGCATCGTCGCGGCGCTGCACGACCGGCGTGTGCTGGTGGTGCTCGACAACTTCGAGCATCTGCTGCCCGCTGCGACGGATGTGGTCGCGGTGCTCGAGGCATGTCCAGACCTGGTCGTGCTCGCCACCAGCCGCGTGTCGCTGCGCGTGCGCGCCGGACGCGATTACGCGATCGCGCCGTTGGCGCTGCCCGAGCGGTCCGACCCGGCCGAGGTGTTGGCCGGGTCGCCGGCGGTGGCGTTGTTCGTCGACCGCGCCCGCGCTGCGGGCGTGGACCTGCCGCCCGATGCGGACGGCATGCGGGTCGTGGCCGACATCTGCCGGCAGCTCGACGGCCTGCCACTGGCGCTGGAGCTGGCTGCCGCTCGCACGCGGGTGCTGCCGCCCACGGCACTGCGTGCGCGCCTCGACCGACGCCTGGCCGTGCTCATCGACGGCCCACGCGACCTGCCGGCGCGGCAGCGGACGCTGCGTGACGCCATCGCCTGGAGCCACGACCTGCTGGCCTCACCAGAACAGACGGTCCTTCGACGGTTGAGCGTGTTCGCCGGCGGCTGCACGATCGACGCCGCGGACGAGGTCTGCGGACACGGCGACGCCGACGTCGCCTCGGTGCTCGGCGAAGTGGCGGCCCTGACCGACAGCAACCTGGTCCGCGTGCAGGTGCCGGCCGATGGCGACACGCGGCCGCGTGTGATGCTGCTCGAGACGATCCGCGAGTTCGGGATCGAACAGCTGGTGGACCACGACGAGCTCGACGTCATCCGCCAGCGCCACGCCGACCACTACGTCGCGGTCGTCGAGGCCGTCACCGCACGCCTTGCGGGGCCCGACGCACCCGCGGCGGCGGCCCGGCTGGACGCCGAACGCGACAACCTGCGCGCCGCGCTGGCGTGGCTGTGCGACCGCGCGGACGCAGCGGCGGCGGTGCGGCTGGTCGGGTGCCTGTGGCCGTACTGGTTCCAGCGCGGCCACCTCACCGAGGGACGGCGATGGCTGCGCGACGCGCTGGATCTGCCGGGAGCCGACGCCGTCGCCGCGCCCCTGCGACTGGCCGCTCTGGTCGGCAGCCCCCGCCTGGCGATGGACCAGGCCGATGACGACGCCGCGCAGGCCGCGTGCGCAGCCGCCGTCGCGCTGGCCCGCGCCCACGGCGATTCCCACCAGCTCGTCGCCGCCCTCAACGTCCGCGGTCAGGTTGCGCAGCTGCGCGACCGCTACGCCGACTCGGTCCGCGACTACGACGAGGCCCGCGCGCTCGCGCACGCCGCCGAGGACGGGTCCGGCGAAGCCGAAGCGCTGCGCGGCCTCGCAGCGGCCGCGATGTTCACCGGCGACGGGGCCCGTGCGCGCGACCTCGCTGACGACAGCCTCACGGTCGCGCGAACCACAGGCGACGACCGCCTTGTCGCCCAGTCCCTGTCGTTCCTCGCGTGGCAGGCGACCAACACCGGCGATCACGACAGGGCCGAGGCCCTGGCGACCGAGAGCCTTGACCGCTGGCAACGACTCGGCGACACCGGCGAGGTCGCCGAGCTGCACTTCCAACTCGCCAACACCGCGATGTTCCGCGGCGACCATCACCGCGCCGACCAGTCGTTTGGCGAGGCCCTGGCGTTGCACCGACAGCGCGGTGACGTGCTCCACCTGTCGCGGGACCTTTCGGGCGTAGGAGCTGCCGCGCTCAACCTCGGCGACCTCGACCGCGCGCGGGCGGTGACCAGCGAGAGCCTCGAGCTCGCCAGACAGTACGACGACCGCTGGGGCCAAGCGATGTCATTGACGATCCTGGGGCACATCGAACTGGCCATCGGCGACGACGGGCATGCGCTGCAGCTGCTCGCCGAGGCTGCGGGCCACTTCGACGCCATCGGCAACCTGCTCTACATGCCGTGGTGCCTCGAGGGCCTGGCCGGCGTCGCGGCCGCCCGCGGCGACCCGACGTTCGCCGCCGAGCTCGACGGCGCCCGCGAGACCGTCGCCGCACAGGTCGGCGTCGCCATACCTCCCATCCACCCAGACGGCTACACCCGGACCCTGCGCGCGGTCCGGACCGCGCTCACACCCGAGGCGCTCGAGGACACACGCACCTCTGGCCGGACGCGACCGGTGCGACAGACCATCGAACGCGCGACCACCGACCTGTGACGCACGTTCGCTCCTCGTTGATGCGCGGGCGCCTGCCGATTCGAGCACCACGCTGCGGAAAGGCCCGATGGGTGGATCCGTCCGCGGTTGCGGAACCGAGTCCGATCTGGCCAAGGCAGCACCGGCCGCAACGACACCGACGGACGCGACTTCTTCGACGACGTCGACACTCATCGGATGAGACCCATCTGATTTCCGCCTACAGCGGCATCACAGATCAGCATCCGTCGTTGCGGTCGTCGCCGGGCGCCGCCGCGGCGCATCACCGTGTGGTCGGGACACCGCGGCAGTGGCGGCATCGTCAGACATGCCCATCACGTCCTACGGCTCACCGGCGATCGGTGCGCGTTCGTCGCGCGGTGAACCACAACGCCACGCCCCAGACGATGAACCACGGACGCCACAGCAGCGCGTGCCATGCCAGCGCGCGTGGATCGGTGACGGCACCGAACACGCCGGCCAGTGCAAGCAGCCCGGCGACGGTCAATCCGACGCCGTACGCCGCAAGCAGTCCGCCCGCGACGAGCCCCGACCACCGCACGAGCAACGACGCGCCACCCGATGCCAGGACGACCGCGACCGCCACGAGCGCGACCTTGGCGGCGACGACGACGGCGCCGACGAGCAGCGACCTTACACGATAGTCGTCGTCGATCAGGTCGTCACGTCGAGTTCCCGATCGACGTGTCGCCTTCATCGTCAGGCCTCGTCGGTGCGGGCGACGCCTCCGGTCGATCGGCGAGCACGTCGGCGAGGAACGCGGCGACGACTCGGAGATCGTCGTGGGAACGGCGGGCGAGCACCTGGTCGAGCCGCTCGGCCTGCTCTGCATAGTGGGGACCCAACCGCGCCGCCAGGCCGGCCTCGTCAGCGGACACGATGACCCGCCGGCGGTCCTCCGGATCGCGGCGGCGGACGGCGAGACCGGCGTGCTCCAACCGGTCGAGCACCCCAGTGGTCGAGCCACTCGTCAGCCCCGTCCGGGCGCTCAACTCGCCGGCGGTCATCGGTCCGTGCGCGCGCAGCAGCGTCAGGAACTGCGCATCGCTGGGTCCGAGGCCCTCGCGCTGCGCAACGGCGTGGTTGAACAGAACAGCGTCCGCGATGAAGCGGACCACCGACGATCGGATCTCGCCACGCAACGCCTCGCTCGTCGTCACATCGACTCCTGCGGTTGAACATCTCGTCTGAACGAGATACTATTTATCTCGTCCAAGCGAGATAACTCCTGAGATCGTCCATCGGCGCTGACGCTACCGCCGTCGGCGTTGCCGAACGTCGGAGGCACCATGCCCACAGCTCTGCTGATCGGCGCCGGCGTCGCCGGTCCCGTCGCGGCGATGGCCCTGCAACGCGCCGGAATCGACGCCGAAGTCTTCGAAGCCCACCCGCGGACCGCTGAGGACGTCGGAACGTTTCTGACACTGCAGACCAACGGCATGGACGCCCTGCGCGCGATCGACGCGCATGACGCGGTCGCCGGGATCGGCTTTCCCACGCCGATCATGCGGTTCACGAGCGGCCCCGGACGTGCGTTGGGAGCGCTGCCAACCGGCCGCGCACTCGACGACGGCACGGTGAGCCACACCGTCCGGCGGGCCGACCTGTACTCGGCGCTGCGAGACGAGGCGCTGCGCCGCGGCGTCGTGATCCATCACAGCCACCGACTGGTCCACGCACACGAGCGCGACGGCCGCGTGCGCGCCGCGTTCGCGAACGGCGCACGCGTCGACGCCGACCTGCTGGTCGGATGCGACGGCGTCCGCTCACGGGTGCGCGCCATCATCAACCCCGTCGGGGCCGGCGCCCGCCGTCTGCCCCTGCTCAACCTCGGGGGGTACGCCGAGCACGTCGTGCCCGATGCACGTGTCGGCGACTACCACATGGTGTTCGGACGACGCGGGTTCTTCGGCTACGTCGTCGCGCCCGACGCCACGACGTGGTGGTTCGCGAACCCACGAAGCCCGGCGAACGCCGAGGAGCAAAGCATCGCGGCGACGACCGATGCACAGTGGCGCAGACGGCTGCGGGACCTGTACGCGGACGACCGCTCACCGGCGATCGACCTCATCGACGCCACCCGGCACCCGCTGCGCGGCCACAGCACCTGGGACCTGCCGTCCGTGGGCCGCTGGCGCACCGACACCATGATCGTCATCGGCGACGCCGCGCACGCCGCGTCACCGTCGTCCGGACAGGGCGCGTCGATGGCCATCGAGGACGCGGTGCAACTCGCCCGCTGCGTCCGCGATCTGCCGGGCATCCCCGACGCGCTCGCCGCCTACGAACAGCTGCGACGGACCCGTGTCGAGCGGGTCGTCACTGCCGGCGCCCGCACCAGCAACGACAAGGTCGCGGGACCCGTCGCGCGGGTCCTGCGCGACACGTTCATGCCCCTGTTCATCCGGCGCGTGGCCGGCCGCGGTCGCCTCTCACTCGATTGGATCCACACGCACCACATCGACTGGGACGATCCCGTGGGCGCCACCCCCGCCGGCCAGCGCTGACCACCCCTCCGCGTCGTCGCGCCGAAGCCCGTGGCGCCACCGGTCACGTGCACAGCCGACCGACCAGCGCACCACGGCACTGCACAAAGGCACCTCTCGGTCAGGTAGTGTGCCGTTGCATGGTCACCTGGAACGACTTCGCCGCCGAGGCGCCCCGGATCGCGGATGTGTTCGTCCGTCGCCATGCCGCCGCCGGCAACCTGTGCCTGCTCGCCACGCTGCGGTCCGACGGGTATCCCCGGATCAGTCCGATGGAGCCACGCCTCTTCGAGGACCACCTGGTGCTCGTGGGCATGCCCGGCACCACGAAGTTCCGCGACCTCGGTCGCGACCCGCGGTTCTGCCTGCACACGGCCACCGTCGACCCCTACGTGAGCGACGGCGACGCCAAGCTGTGGGGCGAAGCCACACACGTGCCGGACGACGACCTCCACCAGCGGTTCGCGGCGGATCTGTACGAGCAGACAGGGATGGACCTGCGGGGGCAGACGTTCGATCCGTTCCACGTCGCCGAGCTCACGGGAGCGTCATCGGTGGCGATCGAGGACGACCAGTTGCTGATCACCGTCTGGCGGCCGGGCGAGGGCGAGCAGGTCGTGCGCAAGACCTGACAGGGTGACGCGGGCGTACCGCGGCGCCCGGACCGGTGCCCCGTACACAGGAGACAGCGATGCCGCTGGAGGCCAACGACCCCGAAGCGCTGCGCCGCCGCTTCGCGCGGTTGCATGACGAGGGCCTGTTCGTGATGCCCAACGCCTGGGACGTCGGATCGGCGCGGGTGCTCGCCTCGCTCGGCTTCGCCGCGATCGCCACGACGAGCTCCGGCCATGCGGCGTCGCTCGGCCGCGCTGACCAGCTCGTCACCCTCGACGAGCTCGTCGACCACGCGACCGCGCTCGCCACCGCGGTCGACATCCCGGTCAGCATCGATGCCGAGCGGTGCTACGCGGACCGGCCGCAGGCCATCGCGGCGAACGTGAGCCGCCTCGCAGAGACCGGCGCTGCAGGTCTGTCCATCGAGGACTACGACCCCCGCCATGGCATCGACCCGTTGACGACCGCCACGGCGCGGGTGGCCGTCGCGGCCGCCGCCGCTCACGACCACGGCATGGTGCTGACCGCACGCGCCGAGAACCACCTCTACGGCCGCGACGACCTCGACGACACCATCCGGCGCCTGCTCGCCTACCGGGACGCGGGCGCCGACGTGCTCTACGCGCCGGGCCTCGACGACATCGATCGGATCGCACGGGTCGTCGAGGAGACCGGCGGCGCCGTCAACGTCCTGCTGCTGAGCTCGGGTCCGTCTGTCCCAGAGCTCGAAGCCGTTGGCGTGCGGCGCGTCTCGACAGGAGGAGCGCTCGCCTTCGCCGCCTACGGGGCACTGGCGGCCGCCGCACGCGCGTTGCGGGCCGAGGGCACCGCGGCGTACTCGAGGGCGGCCCTGTCGGCCGCTGATCGCCGGGCCGCGCTGACGTTGGCGCCACCTACCCGGGACGGAAGGGGACGCGCGGACACCTGACGCACCGCGTGCAGAGCGCCGCTCGGCGGCCGCGGTCCACCGGCGCGATGACGGCGGCCGCAACGCGACCGCGGACGCGTCATGTATGTCGTGGCCACGGCAGGCGATGATGCTGCCATCGCGATGATCGGACGGGTTGGGTCCATGAGTGGCGTGGTCGATGCCGATGAGGGGACCGCAGAGGGACAGGCGGTTGACGTGGCGATGGAGCGGGTCGAGGCGACCGACCGCGAGCATGTGCGTGACCGGACCGACATCGTGCGCACCGTGTGCGGCGCCGCGATCGGGCTCGCGGGCACCTGGCTGGCGCGGCGACCGGAGGTCGGCATCTTCGAGATCGACCTGTTCCGCCTGCCCAACCATGTCACGGGCGTGGTGCTGCCGATCGTCTATGTCGTCATGCAGGCCGGTCAGTTCCTGGCGGTCCCCGCCTCGGCCGCGGTGGCATGGTTCACGGGGCGGCGGCGGCTCGCGTTCGACCTGGCGATCGTCGGCGTCGGCGCATGGCTGGCGATGCAGGGGTTCAAGCTGCTCATCGAGCGGGGCCGGCCAGCCGAGCTGCTGGCGGACGTCATCGTCCGTGGTTCGCCCCAGGCGGGGCTCGGCTTCCCGTCGGGCCACTCCGGGGTTGCGGCGGCCCTGGCGACCGTCGCCGGTCCGTGGCTGCCCCGGCGGTGGCGGCGTGTGACGTGGGTCGTCGTGGCCGTTGTCGGGTTCTCGCGCCTGTACATCGGTGCGCATCTGCCCTACGACGTCGTCGCCGGCGCAGCGCTGGGATGGATGACCGGCGCGGCGGTGCTGTTCGTGCGCGGCGCACCGCGCCACCGGCCCGATGCCGCATTCGTCAGCGACGCGTTGACGTCGCTCGGGTTCCACGTCTCGACGTGCGTCCCGCTGCGCTCCCGTGGGCGCCGGACGACGCCGTTCGCGGTGACGGTCGCTGACGGAGAGCCGTTGTTCGTGCGCATCGCCGGCGTGCAGCAGCGTGACGCCGATCTCCTGGCGCGGTTGTGGCGGTGGATCGTGCGCGACGATCCGGAGGACGCCGACCCCCTGACCACGCCCGGCCACGCGACCGACCACGAGGCGACGGCGACGCTGCTGGCTGCGCGGGCGGGCATCCGTGTACCGAGCGTCGTCGGTGCAACGGTGACGCCGGACGGCTCCGGTGTGCTGGTCGAGGCGTTCATCGATGGCACCGCCGCTGACCGCCTCCCACCCGGCTCGGTAGACGATCGCATGCTGCGCGTGATGTGGGGCCAGCTCAGGGACCTGCATGCGCGCCGGATCGCGCACGGCGATCTGGGACCGGGCAACTGGATCGTCGCCGACGACGGGGCGGTGACGCTCACCGGCCTGCGCTACGCGACCGTCGGCGCGGGTGACGCCGCGCTTCGACGTGACGTTGCGGAGCTCCTGGCGGCCACCGCTGCCGTGGCGGGCGCGCGGCGCGCCGTGGCCGCGGCAGTCGACGTGCTGGACGCCACGACCGTCGGCGGCGCGCTGGTGCAGCTGCAACCGCTCGCGCTGTCCGGGCCGATCCGACGTGCGCTGCGCGCCACGTGCGGGTTCGAGGCGCTCCGGACGGCGGTCGTCGAGGCCACCGCCGTGCCGGGACCGCCGTCCCTGGCCCCGGTCACGACCGATCGGCGCACCGTGATCGGCATCGCGATCGTCGGCATCACGGTGTTCGGATTCCTGCCACAGGTTGGTGCGTTCGACCGGACGCTGGCAGTGCTCACGACTCCCGAGTGGGCGTTCATCGCCGCCGCCGCCGCGCTGGCGGGCCTGCAGTACGTCGGCGGAGCCGTCGCGCTGCGGGCCGCGGCCCAGGTGCCATTGCCATTGGGATCGACGACGCTGACCCAGATCGCCGATCCGGCCGTCGAGGCGCTCGCCGACGCCCCGGCGCGGGAGGCCTCCACGCGCGCCCGGTTGACCGAGCGCGCGGGCGCCACGCGGGATGCCGCGAAGCGCACGGCAGACGTCGACCGCCTGGCCGGTCTGGTCGTGAACGTGGTCCTGCTCGCCGCCGCCGCCGTGCTCGCAGGATCCGAACTGACGCGCAACGTCCGTGACGTGCCGGCCGACGCGGCGCTGCTGGCGGTCCCGGTCCTCCCGGCGGTCGCCACGGGGCTGCTGCTGCGGGTGCCGCAGCGCCACCTGCGACGGTCGCTGCGCGCGCTACGGGCCTGGCGCGATCTGCGGCACGTGAGCACGGATCCGCTCCGCGCCGCACTGCTGTTCGGCGGACGCGCCACCCGGACGGCGACGGTGCTGCTCGTGTTGTTCATGTCGGTACGCGCGTTCTCGCCGATCGTCGGCTTCGGACGGATCGCTCTCGCCTGTCTGCTGGCGGCGGCCATCAGCGCGCTCGTGCCGACGCCGGCCGGCGTGGGTGTGGTCGATGCCACCCTCGTGCTCGGTCTGGTCGCCGTGGGAATCGCGGCGGCCCCCGCGGTCGCCGGTGTGCTCGCGCACCGACTGGTGACCTTCTGGCTGCCGCTGGCGCCAGGCATCCGCGCTGCGGGCCGCCTCCAACACGCCGGGGTGCTGTGACGCGGACAGGCCGGCCGCGCGGCAGGACGCGTCCGTGTCTGCCTCGGGTGCCGCCCCACTCGGGTCGAAGGCCGCCGCCGGCAGGGCCGCAGGTCCCTTGCCCCGCAGTGGACGCCCGCGACGCTGTGACGCATGCACGCGTCAGATGGTCGCAGCAGCGGGTCGGCACGCACGCCTGACAGGACGGGACCGCCACGCGATGTCGTGATGTACGTCGTGATCGCCTACGTGGTCACGTGGCTCGCGGTCGCTCCGTTGGCGGCGGCGGGTCTGGGTGCGACCGGCACGTCTCCACCGCTCTGGCTGCACGCATTCGGCGCGGCCGGGCCGGCCGTCGGCGCGGCCGTCGTGTTCTGGCGCACGGGCGGGCGGACCGCGGTGGCCGATCTGTGGCGAAGAACGACGGACGTGCGACGCATCCACGGTGTCTGGTGGCTGCTGGCACTCAGCCCGCTGGTGCTCGCCGTGGTGGTGCTGGCCGTCGTTGCGCCCTTCGGCGCCATCCGATCCCCCCGCGGCCCGGTGCTGCTCGCCGGCGTCGGTGTGTCACTTGCCTACGGCATCTTCGAGGAGATCGGCTGGCGGGGGTTCCTGCTTCCCCGGCTGCAGGACCGGCACACGGCGATCACCTCAGCGGGGTGGGTGTTCGTGGTGTGGGCGGGATGGCACGTGCCCATGTTCGCCTACCGCCTACCCGGCGGAGTTCTCGCGCTGGGCTGGCTGGTCGGGTTGTACTTCGGCAGCGTGTGGATGACCGTGCTGCACAACGGCACCGGCGGATCGGTGCTCGCGTGCGCCGTCTGGCACGTCGGCTACAACCTCGCGTCGACGAGCGGCGCGGAGCTGTCACCGTCGGTTCCGGCAGCCGTCACGACACTCGTCGTCGTCGGCACGCTGGTTGCCGTGCGGTGGACGGGCGTCACCGACCTGACGAGTGGGAGCAGGTTCACCATCGACGCGCACGGCCGCCCCGGTGCCTCCGCTGGCGGCGCCACCGACGCTCCCGCCCCGCCCGACGCGGCCAGGACCAGATGATCGGCGCCGCGATGTCACATCGCGGCGTGCTGATCCGAGGCCGACGCCGTGCACGCCGCGGTTCGTCGCCACCGTCCTGACGCGATCGTCCACGTCGCCACGGCGATGCCCGAGAAGGTCAACCCAGGCGCTCGGACGTCAGTTTCGCGCAGACCAACCGGCTCCGGACCGACGGCACCCGCAACCTGCTGTCGGCCGCGGCGCAGATCGGGATCGCGTTGCTGGTCGTGCTCGAATCGCTGTCCCCCGCCCAACGGACCGCGTTCGTGCTGCACGACGTGTTCGGGCTGCCGTTCACCACGATCGCCGATGCGGTGGGGCGCACCCCGGCGGCGTGCCGGCAGCTGGCTGCACGGGCACGCGCCCACATCGACCGGCGCGCACCACGGTTCGATCCCGACCCGGACCAGCACCGCCGGGTCGTATCGGCGTTCATCCACGCCACCGAGGGTCGTGACTTCGACGAGCTCGTGGCCGTGCTGGATCCGTCGACAGACGTCATGCCGTATGCACCGCGACGACCGCGTCAGCGATGGCGACGAGCATCCGCCAGTCCTCGGCGGACTCGCCGGTCACGGGGATCATCCGGGTTGGTGTCGAGGATGATCTGGGTTGCGCCGAGCTCGACGAGCGCATCGACGTCGGCACGGATCTGCGCGAGGCTGCCGACCCCGATCGGACGGTCGACGGCGTCCAGATCACCCACGGTCCGCCGCGCGCGGATGCGCGGAGCGAACGCGGGCATGGGACGGCCGAGCTCCGCGGCGGCCGCCCTGAGCGCGGGCAGCCCTGTCGCGCGGAGCCATGCGAGATCGGCGTTCACCGGATGCCATGCGTCACCGAAGCGCGCGGCTCGCCGGATGGCGGCCGGACTGGCACCGCCGACCCACACCGGCGGATGCGGCGATGCGACGGGACGTGGTCCGGTGCACACGTGGTCGTAGGTGACGGTCGGACCGTCGTGCGAGACGACGTCGTTGGTCCAGGCGTCGATGATCGCGGCCAGGTACTCGTCGGTGATCCGACCGCGATCGCGGAAGGACACTCCCAGCGCCCGGTACTCGAGTCGCGACCAGCCCACGCCGACACCCAGCACGAACCGACCGCCGGTGAAGCGGTCGATGTTGGCCGCCGCGCGGGCGGTCAGCAGCGGATGCCGGTACGGCAGGATCGTCACGGTCGTGCCCAGCCGCAGTCGCGTGGTGAGGCCGCCCAGCCATGCCAGGGTCGTGAACGGGTCGTAGAACGGCGACGGGTACTGCGCGACGACATCGGTGGTGGGGGCGACGTGATCGGAGAGCATCGCGAGCGCGAAGCCGTGCTCCTCGGCGAAGCGGACCCAACCGCGCAGGATCGCGGGCGTGGTCGTGGACCGAAGTTCGGGACATTGACACCCAGCTCGAGCATCGATCAGTCCCCGTCGAGGTAGCGGCGAAACGGCGCGTCGGCATCGTCGACGGCGGCGTGGACGACCCGTCCCGGGTCGATCAGGCGCAGCTGTCGCTGGAGCTCTGTCAGGACATGCAGGTCTGCCGTCCCCACGTCGTCGTCGAACAGGGGGACATCCTCTTTCGTGGCGGCGTACACGATGCGGTCGATCCCCGCCGCCACGGCGACAGCGTGGCACAACGCGCATGGCTCGCAGCTGGAAACCAGCATCGCACCCGACAACGACGTGGAGGCGATCCCCCGGCACGCGGCACGGATCGCCGCGATCTCCGCGTGCGCGGTCGGATCGTGATCGGCCAGCTCCGTGTTGACGCCCGTGGCGAGCACGATGCCATCGAGCACGACCATCGCCCCGAAGGGCAGCTGTCCGCGGGTGGCGTTGTCCACGGCCAACGCGATGACCCGTCGCAGCAGTGCACGATCGGCGTCGGCCCGCGCCGCGACGTCCGTCAGCACGGTCCTGCGGCCCCGTGGACCACTGCTGTGCGCGACCCTGCACCGGGCGCCGCCGGACCGGCGACCGCCGAGCCGGCAGCCACCAGCCACCCGCCCACGCGCACGCGCCATGCCGGCACGCCGCGGCGTGCCCTTCCAACGCGACGTGCGCTGGCGATCCTCCGCTGCCGCGCCGCCTCGCGTCGACGCTCGGCGAGCGTGACCTCCACCACGTCGTTCATCATCGACTGTTGCATCGTCGCCCCTCCATGTAACGGTCATAAGCCCTTTGGATCATTACACCATACCCGGCACGCCGTAAGCTGTCAAACACATTATGAGCATTACGCCCGACGGTGCCCCCACGACCCGGCGGATCATCGCCCGGTGGTCGACCCCAATCGGACCGTCGGGTGCACGATAGGGGCGGTCAGTGTCCGCTGGCGCCCTCCGAAGGGATGCGGCCGCATTGCCGCAGGAGCGTGTAACTGTCATAATCAGCTTAGACAGTTACGGTCTCACGCCGTCGAGGTCCACGTCCGCATGAAGTACGAGCACTACAGCGACCCGTCCGTCGGCATCGCCGTCGACCTGATCAACGCGTTCGGGACCGCACCGCGGGCGGCGGCCGGCCGCGGCGACGAGCCGGTCGGCGACCCCGCCGAGTTCCTCCGCGGTCACGGGCTCGACGACACCGGCGTCACCTCTGCCGATGGGGGCGCTGTGCGGCACCTCGCAGACCAGTTGCACACGATCTTCACGACCGACGACGACGCAGCGGCCGTAGAGGTCATCAACCGTGTGCTCGTCGAGGCGGGTGCGCGCCCCCGGGTCAGCGGCCACGACGGATACGACTGGCACGTCCACTACGACGCAGCGGGGGCGGCGCCGCTCGATCAACTGGCCGTGACGGCCGCCATGGGCCTTGCCGCGGCGCTGTGCACCGGAGGGACCGACCGCTTCGGACGGTGTGACGGCATCGCCTGCCGTGACGCGTACGTCGACGCCTCGCGCAACAACAGGCGCCGCTTCTGCAGCGACGGCTGCGCCAACCGGGCGCACGTCACCGCGCACCGCGCGCGGCGACGCAAGGACGCCCCGCAATGACCCACCGCTGCGATGAGATCGGACAAGCGTCATGACCCCGCCGGGCACGACCTGGCTGCGACTGACCGGAGGCCCCGGCGCCAAGGAGGCGATCGCCCCCGACGTCGCCGACCTCGTCACCGTGGCCACCACCCCCGCCTGAGAGGGGCAGGCGCGGGTCGCAGCCGCCGGTCGGACGCGGCGACGGTCAGGTGCGGATGACCACCGACTTCTGGTCGGTGTAATAGCTCAGCGCCTCGGTGCCGTGCTCCTTGCCGTATCCGCTCTGCTTGACGCCGCCGAACGGCAACTCGTCGTACACCTTGGTCGCGGCGTTGATCCAGGTGTAGCCGGCCTCGATGCGCTCGGCGGCCGTCATCGCGGCGGCCAGGTCGGTCGTCCACACCGACGAGCCCAGGCCGAACGGCGAGGCATTGGCGCGCTCGATCGCTTCGTCGAGGCCCGAAACCGGCCACACGGGCAGCACGGGACCGAAGGTCTCCTCGGTCGCCACCCGGGACCCGTGCGACGGCCGGTACACGATAGTGGGCTCGTGGAACCAGCCGTCGGCGTACTCCTCACCGTCCGGACGCCCACCCCCGGCCAGCACCTCCCCGCCGGAGGCCACCGCGTCGGCGAGCTGCGCCGAGATCAGGTCACGCCCCTCAGCCGAGTGCATCGGGCCGATCTGCGTGCCCTTCGTGGTCCCCGCGCCCAGCACGAGCTTGGCGGCCTTGCGTGCGAGCCCTTCCGCGACGCGGTCCGCGACGGCCTCGTCGACGTAGACGCGCTTGATCGCCAGGCACGCCTGACCGCAGTTGAAGAACCGCCCCATCGACGCGGCGCTGATCGCGGCGTCGACGTCGGCATCGGCGCAGATGATCAACGGATCAGATCCGCCGAGCTCCAGCGTCACACGCTTCAGCTCGTCCGCGGCGGTCGCCATGATGCTCCTGCCGACGGGGGTCGACCCGGTGAACGCGATCTTGCGCACGCCCGGATGGGCCACCAGCGCGGCGCCGGTCACCTCGCCGGTGCCGGTCACCACGTTGAGCACGCCGTCCGGCAGACCGGCCTCGCGCGCCAGCGCAGCCAGCCGCAGGGTGACCAGCGGCGTCGTCTCGTCGGGCTTGGCCACGACCGTGTTGCCGGTGACCATCGCGGGACCCAGCTTGTTGGCCAGCAGCGTGGTCGGGAAGTTCCAAGGCACGATCGCGCCGACCACACCGAGTGGCCGGTGCAGCACCATCCCGCGCGTGCCCGGATCGAGGTCTGTGACGGCGCTGCCGCGGATGGCCAGCGCCAACCCGGCGTAGTGGCGCAGCGTCTCGGCGCACCGGTGCAGCTCCAGACGCGACTCCCGCAGCGGCTTGCCCTGCTCGGCGGTCAGCACCGGAGCGAGCTCGTCGGTGTGCGCGTCGACCGCGTCGGCGAACGCTGCGACCAACCGACCCCGGCGACTGGCGGGCATCGCCGCCCACCCGACCGCGGCCCGCACCGCCGCCACCACCGCGCGGTCGACCCCGTCGGGCCGACTCTCGGCGATCGTGTCGATGGTGCGCCCGGTCGCGGGGTCGACCACCGCGATCTCGTCACCCGGCTGCGCCGTCGGCGCTCCGGCGATGAAGGCGTGCTGCACAGCGGGTCCTGTCGGAGACGGCACGGGCGACAAGATCAGACTAACCGGTCAGTCAGACGCGTCAAGCGCTCCACCCGGTCCACCAGATCCGGACGCGTCAGACCGGCAGACGCGCCGTGAGCCCCGGTGTGCTGTCAAGCCTGTAGACGTCGACCGCGTTGCGCCAGAGCACACGCTCGAGCACATCGCGCGGCAGCCCGAGCTCAGCCACCGCCTTCGCGTTCTCGCGCAGGCCCGGTATCGCCGGGAAGTCGGTGCCGAAGATGCACCGCGGCGCCAGGCGCTCGAACCCCACCGACCGGTAGTAGTCGGGCAGCCGGTGAGGTGGCAGCCCGGACAGCTCGATCCACACGTGCGCGTACGTCAGCGCCATCCAGGCCGCCTGGTCGTAGAACCACCCACGTCCGCCGTGCGCCAGCACGACGTCGAGTTCCGGGAAGTCGCGGACCACCTGCAGCAGCGGCGTGGGATCGGCGCGCGCGTTCGCCGCACCGGCGAAGTTGCTCGTGCCGCAGTGGATCACAACAGGCAGGCCGGCGTCCTGACAGCGGGCGTACGCGGGGTACAGGTCCGCCCGGTCGACCGCGTGGTCGCCGTGGACCGGGTGCAGCTTGAGCGCCACCGCGCCGAGCGCCAGCTGACGATCCAGCTCGGCCTCGGGTGGGAAGTGCAGGTGCGGGTTGATCGCGGCGATGAGCCCGATCCGGTCGGGCGCCGCGTCGCGCAGCGGGACCATGTCCTCGATGGTCTGCAGGCCCGTGACCCGCGGGCTGTACTCGGCCATCAGCAGTGCGACGTCGATGCCGTGGTCGTCGAGGTGCCCGACGTACCCGGCGGGGTCGACCGTCCCGTCGGGGCGGTAGATCTCGTCGCGCCGCAGACCGGTGACGCCGGGCGGCGCCCACCGCTCCCACGGCATCTTCAGGGAGGCGACCGGTACGACGTGCTGGTGGACGTCGATGACCGGGATGTCGTCGAGCACGGGGTGGACCTAGGCGTCGGCGCGAAGCTTGAAGCGCTGCACCTTCCCGGTGGCCGTCCGTGGCAGGTCGTCGACGTACACGACCTCGTGCGGGTACTGGTAGCGCAGCAGCTCGGCCTTGCACCAGTCCTGCAGCCGCAGCGTCAGCTGGGCGTCCCCGTCATGTCCCGCGGCGAGGATCACATGGGCGACGACCGACGTGAGCCCGTCGTGGGGCACACCGACGACCGCTGCCTCCTGCACGGCCTCGTGCTCGATCAGCCGGTTCTCGATCTCGATCGGGCTGACCCACAGGCCCTTGACCTTCATCATGTCGTCGGCACGGCCCTCGTACCAGTACACATCGTCGGCGTCCCGCCGGTAGCGGTCGCCGGAGAAGAACCACCGGCCCTGCAGCGAACGGCGGGTCTTCGCGTCGTTGTGCCAGTAGTACGCCAGCGCGCTGCCGCCGCTGACCCACAGCTCACCCTCGCCTTCGCCCTCCATGACACCCGCGCCGTCGGGATCACGCAGCTGCAGCTCGTAGCCGGGCACCGGCGTGCCCGACGATCCGGGTCGCACCTCGCCGGCGCGGTTGGAGCAGTAGATGTGGAGCATCTCGGTGGAGCCGACGCCGTCGAGGACCTCGGTGCCCGTGCGTTCGTGCCACTGCCGCCAGACCTCGGCGGGCAGCGCCTCGGCGGCCGACACGCCCAGCCGCAGGCTCGACAGGTCGCGCGTGCCGCACTCGGGATGCGCGAGCATGGCGTTGTACAGCGCCGGCACGCTGAACAGCACCGACGGCCGGTGTGCCTCGATGATCTGCAATGCCCGGTCCGGGGCCGGCCGGCCGGTCATCTGCACCGCCGTCGCCCCGACCCACAGCGGGAACGACAGGCCGTTGCCCAGACCATATGCATGGAACAACTTGGTGGTCGAGAAGACCCGGTCGTCGGCGGACAGGCCGAGCACGGCGACCGCATAGCGATCGCAGGTCACAGCGACATCGTGCTGCATGTGGACGACGCCCTTGGGGCGGCCCGTCGACCCGGAGGAGTACAGCCAGAACGCCGGATCGTCCGGATGGCTGTCGACCGGGTCGACATGGTCGGGGCCGTCCGCGATCCACACGTCCACAGATTCGTCAGGGTCGACGTCGTCGCCGCCGCCGATCAGCAACGGCACGCCGAGGCGGTCGGTCTCGGGCGCGACCTTGCCGAGGAACGCCGCGTCGGCGACCACCATGACGGCGTAGGAGTCGTCCATCACGTAGGCGAAGTCCGAACGGCGGGCCAGGAAGTTGAGCGGCACCGGGACGGCGCCCGCGCGGATCGCGCCAAGGAACGCCGCATGGAACCGCGGCGTGTCGTCCATGATCAGCACGACCCGCTGCTCACGGGCGACGCCGCGGTCGCGCAGTCGCGCTGCGAACCGCGACGCCAGCGCGTGGACCTCGGCGAACGTGACCTCGTCGCCGTCTCCGGTGATCAGCGCCGGCTTGTCGCCACGCCCCGCCTCCAGGTTGCGGTCGGTGAGCAGGCTGATGTTGCGATGCGGATCCATGGCGGCCCTCCACCGTCCGCCGGCCCTCGCTGCATCACCAGCGGCCGGATGTCGCGTAGACTAACCGGTCAGTCAGGGGTGTCAAGCGATCGAGGGTGACCGTGGGTGCGGGCGTGACGCTGCGGCGGCAACTGGACTGGATCGACACCGACGCCGCCGGCTACTGGCACCACAGCGTGCTCTGGCGGTTCATCGAGGCCGCGGAGGCACAACTGCACCGCGACCTTGGCATCATCGACGTCACGTTCGGCTTCACGCCACGTCGCCACGTCGAAGCGGAGTTCTTCGCGCCACTGCACTTCGACCGGCCGGCCGAGATCTCGCTCACGGTGGCGCGCGTCGGACGCACGTCTGCGACGTACAAGGCGCGCCTGACGTCGGCGGAGCGCCTGATCGCGACCGCACGGTTGGTCGTGGTCTTCATCGACGGCGACGGTCGTGCGTGCCCGTGGCCCGACGCCGTGGCGCGGGCACTGTCCGACGGCGAGCCGGTGGCGACCGCCGAACCTTGACAGACCGACCGGTCAGTCAGCTACACTCCGACCGTCCCGTCCCACGATCGCGCAGGGACGGGCCACACCGCCGGACGAGGCACCGTCACGGCCCGATCAGCCTCGCGGCGTCGTTGCGGGCCGGAACCAAGGAGTCCGACGTGGCCGACATGTGGATCGCCGGAGAGACCGTGTCCGGAGACGGCGATCGCCTCACGGTGACCGATCCCGCCACCGGCGCTGCGATCGATGACGTGCCCGAAGCGGGATCGCGGGGCGTCGATGTCGCGGTGGGCGCCGCCCGCGAGGCGTTCATGTCGTGGCGCACCACCGACGCGGCCGACCGTGCTGACCACCTGCGGGCGCTGGCCGATCTCTTCGAGCAGCACCGCAGGGAGCTCGTGTCCAGCCTGGTGGCCGAGCAGGGCAAACCGACCTTGGAGGCCAACGGCGAGTTCGCCCACTTCCTCGCAGGTCTGCGCTACTACGCCGAGGCGGCCACGAAGGTGAGGGGCAGCTACCAGGATCTGCCGAGCCAGTTCGGCCGGTCCTACGGCCTGATCGTCCGCCGCCCGCTCGGCGTGGTAGGCGCGATCATCCCGTGGAACTTCCCGTTGACGCTGCTGGCCAACAAGCTCGGCCCCGCCCTGGCGACCGGCAACACCGTGGTCGCCAAGCCGGCGGAGACGACGCCGCTGACGACGCTGCGCGTCGCCGAGCTGAGCGCCGTGGCAGGGCTGCCGCCGGGTGTCTTCAACGTGGTGACCGGCGGGCCGGACACGGGTGCGGCTCTGGTCGCGCACCCGGACGTGCGGCGCATCGCCTTCACCGGCCAGACGGCGACCGGTCAGAAGATCATGGAGACGGCCGGCCCGGCGCTCAAGCACGTCAGTCTGGAGCTCGGCGGGTCGGATCCCACGATCGTCCTGCCTGACGCCGACCTGGGCAGCGCGATCAAGATGATCCAGATCGGCCGCTACTGGAACTGCGGACAGGCCTGTCTGGCACCGAAGCGCGCCTTCGTCCACACGGATGTCTACGACGCATTCCTCGACCAGTTCGTCACCCGCGTCTCCCGCTACGAGCCGGGTCCTGGCACGTCGAAGCCCGAGAGGCCCAAGTTGCCCATCGGGCCGCTGCACACCGCCGCGCAGCGAGACCTGCTGGTCGCCCAGCTCGCCGAGGCGGTCGACCGCGGTGCCAAGGTGCTGGTGGGCGGTGAGGTGGTCGATGGCCCGGGCAACTTCTTCCAGCCCGCCGTCGTGGTCGATGTGCCGGGCGACTCCCGTCTCGCGACCGAGGAGGTGTTCGGACCGGTGCTGCCGGTGTGGCGGGTCGACGACCTCGACGAGGCCATCGCGCGCGCCAACGACACCACATACGGGCTCGGATCCTCGATCTGGACGACCGACGCGACGGCGATCGACCGGGCGATGCGCGAGCTCGAGGCCGGCGTGACCTGGGTCAACCAGCTGCATTACGGCTACGACGAGATGCCGTTCGGAGGCACGAAGATGAGCGGACTCGGCAAGGAGCACGGCCTGGAGGCCATCGCCGAGTACGTCGAGACCAAGTCCGTGGTCGTCGGCGGCCTCGGGTAGGACGGAGGATCCATGGCAGTGACCGCGGCCGTCGATGGCGGCATCGGCCGGATCACCCTCGACCGGCCACCGGCGAACAGCTACGACCCCGCGTTCCTCGACGAGCTCGACGATGCGATCGGCGTGGTCGTGACCGAGGGCGCGCCCGTCGCGGTCGTCGCGTCCGCCAACGAGAAGTTCTTCTCGGCGGGCGCCGACGTGAAGGGCTTCCTGGAACGGGACGCCGACGCGAACAACGCGATGGTCCGCCGCGCCCACGAGGTCTTCGACCGCTTCGCCGCGGAGGCGCCGGTGTTCATCGCCCAGATCGCCGGCCACGCGCTGGGCGGCGGTTACGAGATCGCACTGGCGTGTGACGTCCGCATCGCCGCCGAGGGCAGCTACCGCATCGGGCTGCCCGAGGTCACCCTCGGGCTGCTGCCCGGGACCGGAGGAACCCAACGTCTGCCCCGGCTGATCGGGCGGGGGCGCGCGCTCGAGCTCATGATCACCGGACGCGCCGTGCAGCCGGCCGAGGCCTACGACCTCGGGATGGTCGACCGGCTCGTCCCCGCCGACGAGATCGACGACGTGGTGGGCGAGCTCACGGCGACGCTGGTGTCCGGCGCGCCACTGGCGGTGGCGGCCGTCAAGCGCGCCGTGCACGACGGCGTCGACCTGCCGCTGGCGGACGGGCTGCAGCACGAACTGGACCAGCTGGCGCCGCTGTTCGCGAGCGACGACGCGCGCGAGGGCATGACCGCGTTCACCGAGAAGCGGCGTCCGTCCTACGAGGGAAGGTAGTCACATCAGCGCCGCAGAGGCCGCACCGGAGCTGTCGCCGCGTGAGGAGGCGCTGGTGCGCAGTGCCTACCGGGTGATGTCCCGCCAGGGTGGGCACCGGCTGTCGTTGCAGGACATCGCCGACGAGGCCGGCGTCAGCAAGGGCCTGGTCCTGTACCACTTCAAGAGCAAGGACCGGCTGTACCTGACGACGATGCGGTGGGCGCTGGTCCGCACAGCCGACCGCATCCGCGGCCGGCTGTCGGACACCACTGACGCCGCGGCGGCCGTGGCCGCCCTGGTCGACGCGATCTTCGTCGATCCCGAGCGCAACCACGACTTCACGCTGGTCTACCTCGACCTGATCGAGCACGCCGCACGTGTGCCGTCGTTCGGCGAGTTGTCCGCCGTCACGCACGACATCATCAACGGGCTGTACTCCGAGGTCATCGCGGACGGCGTCGCCCACGGCGTGTTCCACGTCGACGACGTCGACGAGGCCGCGGCGGCGGTGCGCGCCTACATCGAGGGCATCCTGCTGACGTGGCTGCAGGATGACTGGCGTGCCACGCACGACCGCTACCGGGCGCGGTGCGAGGCTGGCCTGCTCCGCCTGCTCGGGGCGGCCTGAGCGGCGCGTCCGCCACCGCCCCGGTATCGCCCCGAACGATGCGAACCGGACACCACGGACACCGCCCGCCGTGTCCCTGATGTCCGAACCGACGCGCTCGGGGCGCGGCAGGTCGATCTACCCGCACCCGGCCTGGCCGGTCTGCAGCCACATTCGGCCCAGCGCGATCCACGCCGCGCCGTAGTAGGTCGAATGCGCGCGTTCGAGCCGCTCGGCCTCTGCCAGCAATGCTGCGCGCGCCCCGTCATGGCCCGCCGCGTGTGCGGCCGCCGCGGCGGCGACCAGCATGACCGGGTTGCGTCCCTCCGCCGCCGACCGCCCGTCCAGTGTCAGGCGGTCACCGAGCTCAGCGCGTCGCGGGTAGACATCGACCAGCGACGCGGCCAGCGTCCGCCACCGTGCGTCACACGACGCGGCGGCACGGACGGTCGTGCGGGCGGCGTCGAGTCCGTGGTACGGCGTCGCGTCGGGTTCCCTGGGTGAGCCGATCGGGGTGATGCCGTCGTCCTTGTCTGCGCGAAGCCAGTCGGGAGGCAGGCGCGATCCGCCGGTCAGCTGACGCACGAGGGCGTAGCTGCCATCGTCGAGCCGCATCCAGGCGCCATCGACGCCGGTCGTCACGCGTAGCTCGCCGTACGCCACCGGGGACAGGTAGCTGGGGTTGACGATCGCCGTTCGTCCGTCGCCGTCCACCGCCCACGGGCCGGCGGCCAGCACCAACCCCCCGCCGCCCAGTCCCACGTCGGCGGTCGGGACGGCCTCGTGGTCGAGGATCGCCTGAGCGAGATCCGCTGCATCGCGCTCGAGTACAGGGTCGTCGAAGCGGCGCGAGGCGAGGACGAGCGCGTACGCGGCGTCGAGATCCGCGTCGGCGGCCGACTGCGGATCGACGACGCTGCCGTCGCGCCAGCGGTACGACAGCAGTCCGTCGCCCCGCCCCAGGTGCCGTCGTGTCCACCACCAGATCTGTCGGAACTCCTCCTCATCGCCCAGCGTGGCAGCGATCAGCATGCCGTACGCCTGGCCCTCGCTGACGGTGTCACCACCCTGGTCGCGGCGCACCACCCGACCGTCATCGACGTACCTGTCGAGGAACCGTCGGCCGGCCTCCCGCGCGGCACGATCGATGCCCGGTTGCCCACCGGACCGGCCGAGGACCGACACCGTCCCCGCGGCGCACAGCAGTGTGACCGCCAGCGCCAGTACCGCCATCGCCGCGCGTGTGCTCATGTCTCGGCCACGATGCGCCACACGCCCCGACGATCGGAACGCCCGGGGGCGTCGTGCGAGATGTAGAAGGTTCCGGATTCGTCCCCGACCTCGAACAGCAGGCGACCTCGTCGGACGGCTCCGGGCGAGACGGCGCGTCCGGCGACATCGGAGTCCGTGGTCACCGCCGCTGGGTAGACATGGCCGGCAGGGGTGTGCACGCGCCAGCGGGTCCGCCGGATCCGGTACGCCGCGTCGCTGTGGTTTGCCACCGCAACCGTGACGCCGAGGTAACGGCCGCGTTCCAGTTCGCTGAGGCCGTCGATCAGCTGGCCCCGCTCCACGGTGGTGGCGACGCCGTCCACGGTGACGCCGGCGCCGAGCACCGCCTCGATGTCCGACGCTGCGGCATGTGGCCGACCCGGGTAGAGCGCCGTGTACGGATCGTCGGGCACATCCGCCGTCGCCAACGCACCGGCGGCGGCGACCGGGACGAGCAGCAGCGCGACGCCGGCGACCAGTGCGCGACCCCACACGTCCGTGGTGCGCTGCCAGCCGTACAGCAGTCTCGGCGACCACAGGGGACGGCGAGGAGGTCGATGCGGGGACTCGCGTTGCCGGACCTGTCGCCCACGCGCGCCGCCGCGGGGCGTCGCGAACACCAGCCCGTCCAGCACGAGGTACTTGCCCACCCACACGACGCCGAACGCCCCGATGTTGACGACGTTCGCGGTGACAGCCGACGCCCCGGGGGACACCAGCAGCCAGACGAGGCCCGTCGACAGGGCGAAGCCGACGGCGGTTGTGATCGCGAACAGCGTGACCTCGGTGCGCTGTCGTGTGCCCCGCGTCCGCGGCCACACCCAACGGCGGGACGCCGGATACGTGAGCACCGCAGCGATTGACACGGCGATCGTGTTCGCCGTCACGGCCGGCAGCCCTGCGAGCTGAAGGCCGAACAGCATGAGCTGGGTGCACACGATGCTGCACGCCGAGACCGCGCCGAACCGCCCGGCCCGCCGGAACCGTCCTCCGATGTCCCTCACGACGACAGGCGCAGCCGCAGGAGGTGGGTGCCGAAACGGATGCCCTCCCGCAGGGACGCGTTCGACGCGCCCGCCAGCCGCTCCGACATCTCGTACGGCAACTCGCGGACCGTCTCCCAGGAACCGCGGACGAGGACCTCCAACAGGATCTTGAATCCCACGGGCCGCAGCGGGGCGTCGTGGACCACGCGACGACGACAGGCGAAGAACCCGGCCAGCGGATCGCGCACCGGCCGCGCCCGCCGCAGCAGCAATCGTGCGGCGGTCCTGCTGACCCTCGACACGAGTACACGACCGAGGCCGTCGAGGCCTCCCGTTCCGTCACCGGCCGCGTACCGACTCGCGATCACGACGTCGACGTCATCCAATGCGCGCCACAGGTGGACGAGCATGGCCGGGTCGTGCTGCAGGTCGCCGTCCATGACCGCGAGTGCATCACCGCGGGCGGCTGAGAAGCCCTCACACACGGCCCCCGACAGGCCACCCCGGCGCTGACCGGCGCTGCGGTGGAGCACGCGGACGCGTCGATCGCCCAGCGCGGCGATGACGTCGGGCGTGGCGTCGTCGGAGTCGTCGACGAAGATCAGCTCCCACTCCGCATCCTCGAGTACGGCTGTGACGCGGCGCGTCAACGGCACGACGTTCGCCGCCTCGTTGCGGGTCGGCACGATGACGGACAGCAACGGACTCATCAGCGGTGCTCCCTTCGGTAGGCCGCGTCGGCGAGTGCCTGGATGACCTCGTCGTGCGTGGTGCCCGTCCGCAACCGATGCAGCCAGCCGGTCAGCTCGTCGCGGCGCGGCGCGCGATCGAGGAACTCGCGGTAGTGGTCAACGACGAACTGGCGGTCGGACGTCACGCGCGCCGGCACGCCCCCGCGATGGATGCGTCGCACCTCGACGGGTTCGCGGTCACCGAACGTGGCGACGGTGACGCTGTTGTCCAGCGCCGCTCCGATCTCGGGAAGGTCCTCGGCGGAGTCGCGGACGATCTCGCTCGCGATGACGTAGTCGAAGGCGCGATGACCCCGTGGGAACGCGACGCCGACACCGGCCGGGTCGAGATCGAGTTTGTAGAACCAGACGACGTTGCGCTCCGGGAAGCGTGCGGCGACGAGATCGAGCCACAGTGAGTTGTCCACCAGCAGTCGTGCGTCCGGCTCGACGTTGGCGGTGACCCACCGTTGCGCCGCCCGCAGCGCCGCGTCCTGATCGTGGGTCGCGGCGGTCCGTACACCTTCGACCCACGTCGGCCCGATCAGTGCGGTGAGCACCAGAGCCGCGAGCACGCTGACGACCGCGGGGAGCGCACCGACACGGGCCCGGGGCAACGCCGCTCTGGACAGTGCGTCGAAGGCACCGGCGACCAGGAGTGACGCGGGCATGAGTGCGGCGACCACATAGGGCACCGGCAGGTAGCCGGGGCGCAGCACGATCAGGCCATGGATCGCGGCCATCAACGCGTACGGACGCAGCCTCGGGATGAACAGCGCCACACACGCGGCAGCCGCGCCGAGGCCGAGCAGCCACGGATCCAACTGCACCCAGTTGCGGATGGTCTCCGCCGAGTCGCCCCCGGTGCGGCCGAGCTGGAACGCGATCGCGTCGATGACCGACACACGATCGGGCGACGTGAGCAGCTCGCCCCTGAGCAGCGCATACACCGGGTACAGCAGCCCGGTGAGCACCAGCACGGACCAGAACAGCGACCACGCGTACATCCGGTTGGCGGCGTCGGTGTTGCGCCACATCTGGTAGACGAGCGCCGGCAGCACGAGCAGGAACGTCTCCTTCGACAACACGGCGCCGGCGAAACACAGCGCGGCGCCCGCGTAGGCCGACAGGCGATGCCGCGGTGTGCAGGCGAGCACGAACGCACCGATGAGCCAGGGCATCGCGAGGTTGTCCAGGAACACCATGCGATGCATCGACAACGCCAGCGGCGACGCGGTGTAGAGCACGAGCGCGACGACGGACCACCCCCGCGCGAACCCCAACCGTCGCGCCAGGACGTACAGCAGACCGCTCGAGACCAGGTGGGCGACCAGCATGGCCTCGCGGCCGGCCGTCACCGCGTTCCCGCCGCGATCGAGCGCTCCCGTCGAGGCGAACCAGCCCGCCAGTTGCATCCAGCCGAGTGGTGGGTGGTCGTACCAGTAGGTGTACGGCGACAGCGCGCCTCTGGTCAGCAGCGACCATGCCTGGGAGACGTAGGTTCCCTCGTCGTCGAAGCGCACGGGGAACGTCGCCATCCCCCACGCGTGGACGACCGCAATGGCGCCGAGTGCGACCGAGACGACGACGATCGACGTCGCATGCGTGTGCAGCCAGGACGCCAGCTGCGCCGTCCAGGTGGTGCCGGCCGCGGCGGCGACACCGGCCGGGCGGCGGGCCACCGGCACCCGGGGCGCGGAAGTCGTCGTCATGCCGTCGACTCCACACGCGCCGGCGCGCGATGCAGTCCGTGGTGTGCGGTCTTCTCCCACCCGCGTTCGCCACGACGCTCGCGGGCCACCGCGCGTACGGCCGCGGCCGCGAGGAGCATCTGGTACGGGAACGCGCCGATGATCAGCCGGGCGTGGTCGACGATCCTGGCCCGGCGACCGTAGACGGCGCAGAACTCGCGCAGCGCCGCGACCTCGACCGCCAGGGTCGCCAACAGTGGGATCAGCGGCGTGAAGCTGAACAGCGCCAGACCGATCGGCACCTGCAGCCACAGGATGGTGACCAGCGCCACCACCACAGCCAGTCCCGTGAACGCCTGCAGGAACGGCATCGCGAGCACCAGCCGGGCCAGCACGCGCTGCCGACCGGTGCGCAGCCGCGCCCAGTCTCCCTTGCGGAGCACCTGCAGGAACCCCTGGTTCCACCGCGTCCGCTGCCGGACGAACGACGCCAGCGTGTCCGGTGTCTCCTCGCGCGTCACGAGGTCGGCGTCGTAGCACACCGCGACGCGGGCGCCGGCGGACGACATACGGATGCCCAGATCGCAGTCCTCCGCCAGGCAGTCAGTGTCCCAGCCACCGATGCGGCGGATGGCTCCGGTGCGGGCGAACACCGTGTTGCCACCCAGCGGGACCAGGCCCAGCTCGGCGTACCGGTGCAGACGGCTGCGGAAGTGGAAGTAGTACTCGAGCACGTTGCGCAGCGCGTACCAGCTCGAGTCGTGGTTCATCAGCTGGACACCGGCCTGCACGATGTCGGCGCCGGTCGCGCGGAACTGACGATCGATCGCCGCGAGGAGGTCGGGGTGGACCTCGTCCTCGGCGTCAAAGATGCCGACGATCTCACCCCTGACGTGCGGGAGTGCGACGTTCAGCGCTCCCGGTTTGCTCTGCGGCGCCGGGTCGACGACCACGTCGATGCGCGCGGGGAAGCGTGCAGACAGACGTTCGGCCACCGCGGTCGTCGCGGGATCGTCGGCGCCGACGATCACGATGATCTGCAGGCGGGGGTACCGCTGGGCCGCCAAGCCGGCCAACGTGTCGGCCAGCACGTTCTGCTCATGCCGGGCCGGCACCAGCAACGTGAAGCTGAGCGGCAGCCCCGGCGCCGGCTGCGAGACGAACGTGGACGCGCGCACCAACTCGGGCGACGTCCAGACGTGGACCATCCACCACAGGCTGACGCACGCGAAGCCCAACAGGCCCGCGATAAACAGCACGTAGAGCACCGACAGTGCGACCGCGATCATGTTCGCGGTGCGCGAGACGTCGCGCGCGGCCGCTGCGAACGGTCACCAGCCGACGGCGCTGTGCGCACGACCGCGCTGCACGCCACAACCCGCAGGTGTAGCTGATCCTTCACCGAAGTCCTGCCATCCACGTAGAAGCTGCGTGGTTGCCACCACGACCCGAGCAAGGCCTGCGGGTCTTGGCAGGACTGATGAACAAGCTATCACGGGCGAGCCGGCGGTGTGGCGTCTTTGGACCTCGAAGCAACCATTACTGACCGCTGCCGCCGTGAGCGACCCGATTCGGACAGCACGGACACCGCCCGCCGTGTCCCCGATGTCCGAATCGGCTCGCTCGCCCCGGCCGGCGTGGGCGAGTCAGTCGGGCCGGCCAGCGGACCGGTCGCGGGCGCGCGCGAGGCGTTCGGCGAACTCGTCGGTGCCGACCAGCAGGCTCTGACCGAGCGTCTCGACGCTCAGTCCCGTCGACAGCGGCAGCCCGGCAACCGTGCCCAGGACGCGCTTGGCGACCGCATACGCGTCCGGGCTGCGACCCGCGATCAACCGGAGCCGGTCACGCACGCAATCGTGGAGCACGTCGTGCGCGACGACCTCGCTGACAAGGCCGATGGCATGCGCACGTTCCGCGTCGAGGTCGTAACCGCCCAGCACCAGGTCACGGGCCGGCGCCAGGCCGACCAACTGGACCAGCCGCGCGATCCCGCCGTGCGCAGGCAGGAGACCCAGGTGGCCCTCACGCCACAGCAGCCGCGCACGCTCCGACGCGATCCGCACGTCGCAGGCAAGGGCGAGCTGGGCACCGACACCCGTCGCGACGCCATTGAGCGCGGCCACGACCGGCTTCTCGATGCGCTCGATCAGTCCGACGACCTGCGTCAGGTCATGGCTGGCGAACCGGAACGGGATGTGATCGGTCTCGTCGAAGCGGGACAGGTCCCCGCCCGCCGAGAACGCGGGGTCGGTCCCGGTCAGCACGATCGCGTCGACATCGCCGTCGACCGCCGCGTCGGCGAGTGCGGCCGCCAGCGCCTCCTGCGTCTCCACGTCGATGGCGTTGCGGACGTCCGGCCGGTGAAGGGTGATCCACCGGGTGCCCTCGTCGGTGGCGACGAGCACCGGGTCACCCATCGGCGTCCCTCCCACCCCGGTGACGGACGCGCTCGAACGGGCTCCCGCACGCGTTGCAGAACCACTGCGCGGTCATGAGCAGCGAGCCGTACGCCGCAATCTGCTCGACACGGTCAGAGCCGCACCAGGGGCAGGTCAGGCCGTCGTCTCCAGGCGGCGCTGGAGCGGGTTCCAGTGCTCCCACGGCAGCTCCTCACAGGTCCGATCGCCGGGTGTTCCCGATACGCCGATGTCGTACTCGAGGTCGAGCAGCACGGGCGCGACGACGTCGAGGTACGCCGAGCGCATGCCCGCGCCGTCAGCCGTGAGCACACTTGCCTCGCGGAGGATCCGGACGCCCTCCTCGCCGTCCGGGCCGAACCAGCACAGCACCTCGGGCAGCACCGTGGTCAGGGGCCCGGTCAGATGGCTCCGGCCGTGCTCCCACCGCGTCGTGAGCTCCACCAGCCGCCCGCGCGCGAACTCGGTGTTGAAACGCGACTCGTCGAGCACGCGGTGCAGGCGGCGCACCTGGTCCTCCGCCGGCGGCTGGAGCGCACGCAGCACCACGTCGAGTGCGGGGTCGACCAGGAACATGGTGGCCACGGCCTGACCCCACGTCTCGAACGGCGCATCGAGCGCCGCCATGTTGTAGCGCCGCGTCCGGCCCTCGTCCGGGCTCGCAAAGCCCCCGTCGATCAGTTCGTCGACCAACGGATACAGCGTGCGGGCCTGTCCCAGGTGACCCTGCGCGATGCCAGCGGCGGCGACGGCGCTCTCGAGGCCCGGCGCGCCGACCGCCCACTGCGACAGCCACCGACCGAGGTGGTACTTGTTGTCGGCGACCACGCCGAGCAGGTTGGCGATGCCGTCGTCGATCGCCGCCTCGCGCGTCGCTTCGGCGTAGGGCGATGTCATGCGACCCGCTCCCGCTCGCGGCGGGGCGCGGGGGCGCCGTCGCGCAGGATCCAGATGATCGCGTCGGCGGGAATGACGACCAGCTCCAGCCAGTCGGTGCCGACGTCCAGGTCCTCCAGCGCCGGCGTCGAGGCCGCGTCAACGGTCGTCACGAACGCCAGCGGTTCGGCGTACTCGGTCCGTCCGAACACCAGGTGCTCCATGGTCACTCCGGTTCGATCAGACGGACGACCGCGTCAGCAGGCACGACGAACATGTCCTGCCATCGGCGTTCGTCGTACAGCGTGTGCGCGAAGATCACCGCGTCATCGTCGTTCGTCGCCTGCACCTCGCCCCCCTGGTGCAGCTGCGGTTCCTTGTCGTGGCGCACGTACACCTCGTAGGCGCGCATGCCGGAGTGTGCGGGCAGCGCCACGTCAGACCACCGCCACCGCGCGGAGCAGTTCCAGGCCGTGGGGCGTGACGTCCCGCCGGGTCCACGGCTCGAGCACGTCCTCCACGACGGCACGGTGCACACCCGACACCGCGCCGACCGCCTCGACCACGTCCTCCCGGATCATCTCGACGCACGGGCAGGCGAGCGACGTGTAGGTCAGCCCGACCGTGACCACGCCGTCGGTGATGCCGAGCCGACGGACGAGGCCGAGGTCGACGATCGACAGCGGCAGCTCGGGATCATCGACACCCTGCAGCGCCGCCCACACCGCATCGCGGTCGACCGACCCGTCACAGCGCTCGACGGCCACCGCGCCACCATGCGACCGACTGCTCGGGATCGCACCTGAGCCAGCGCTGCCGCTCCCCGACATCATCACGCCGCCCGCGAGAGCTGGTCGACGCCGCGCTGCAGCTGACGGACGAACCGTTCGTTGGAGGGGCCGCGTCCGCGCCAGCGGACCATCACATCGTCCCAGCTGATCGCTCCCCTGGCGTGGTCCCACTCCTTGGCTTCGGGGTCGAACCCCATCGGGAAGGCGCAGTCGATGACGAACTCGCCGGCGTCCTCGTCGTAGTGCGCGGGGACCTCGAAGCCGTGCTTGTCACAGAACGGGACGACGGCCGACATCCAGGTCTGTCGCAGTTCGTCGTTCGTCTTGCCCTTCAGCCCGTACCCGACCTGGTCCTTGTGGCGCTTGAGCTCGTCGGGCAGACCGAACCACTCGAGCGTCAGGATGAACATCCAGTCCATGGCGCGCTGGATGTCACGCTTGGCATCATCGTCGTGCGCGAGCTTCGCGATCCACCGTTCGCCGTGACGCAGGTGGAACGTCTCCTCGCGGTCGACCTTGACGAGCGCTCGCTTCCACGGGGCGAACGTGGTGTGCTCGAACACGTCCGACAACAGCACGAAGCCCGCGCGGTCGTAGAACGCGTTCGCGACGATCATCTCCGACCAGTTCTCGAGCGGTACGTCGAACGCGTAGGGGTGCTTGAACTCGTGTGGCTGGCGTCCGTAGACGAGCTCGTCCACATCGACGCCGAGGTCGCGCAGCATCCGGTAGGCGATGTGGGCGTGACCGACCTCGTCCTGGATGATCGACACGATCGACATGTAGCTCGACGTGTTCGGCGCTGACGCGGCCGCGCCCAGGTACGAGGGTGCACTGATCAGCTCGGTGTCCGCCGACACGATCAGGGTCCGCTCGAGCGCCTTGAGGTAGTCGTCGGAGGCGTGTTCGACGCCTTCGACCAGGCGTCCGGCCGCGATCCGCTCGCGCAACTCGTCGTTCGACAGGCTGCCTCTGCTCATGGCCTCTAGCTCCCCAACACGGTCAGACCAGACTAACCGACCGGTCAGTCAGCGTCAATGGTGGCGCCGTGGGCGACTGTTCGTTCCGCATGGCCGACCCGCCTCCCGCGTCGATCGAGGGGAGGTACGTGCTGGGGACAGCCGAGCCGTCAGATCACGGCGTCCCTCGCGCGAGTGCTCGCCAGGTACGCGGCCGCCTCTGCACGGCGTGACATGTGCATCTTCGACAGGATCGACGAAACGTAGTTCTTGACCGTCTTCTCGGCCAGACCGATCTCGTCGCCGATCTCGCGGTTGGTCCTGCCGAGCGCGATCAGCTCGACGATGCGGATCTCGGTAGCCGTCAGCCTGGCCAACCGGTCGTCGCCG